>NZ_JBQKUL010000030.1:0-52128 GCF_054968565.1 Pseudoalteromonas sp. G5_S1_54_S4
ATGCATAGGTAGCATTAATATTGGTATGTGGGTTTAATTGCGCGCTTACTCATCTATCTTGTTTTCATAACCCCACTCTTGAGTTATGCGTTTAAGCGTAGTGGCTATATCAGGTGCCTTTTCATCACGCCAATCACTTTTTATATAAGGTAAACGATGGTGAGATACAATTAACCAAGCTAGTAATTTAGCACCATTAGGTAGCTTATCTAATGGTGTTTGATTTTGTGTTTTAACGCTTTGCTTTAATTCACTTTCATTTACACCATTGTCTATCAGGTCACTTAACCACATTTCATCCGTTTTATTGTTTACCAATGCATTGAGTAATAAAACAGAGATCCACTCATGCCTTAATGGATCTCCTTTGAATTTATTTTTACTATTAGGGTTAAGTTTCTCTTGAAATAAACAAGACGCTTTTCCCCAATCATGGAACAATGCTGAAAGTGCAGTAAGTGACTTAATTAAGGGTAAGTATTTCCAGTCATTTTCTATTTCACTGTTTAACAAATTTCTTCTCGTACAATTAACAGGCACTACTCCCTCACAATTAAATTTACTCTTATTGCCAATCACCCACAAAAACTGGCTACGTGAACGGCTTCTGATCCAATGGCAGCTTACGGCGGTGCTTTTGCTGGCGGTTTGTCTAAGCATCTTTTTAACTGTTAATAAGCCGTCTTCAGTGATTACTGTTTGCCATGTGTTGTCGCCAATGCGGTTGGCGAAGGCATCAAGTACTCGGCGGGTTTTGGCGAGGGCGTTTTTTTCGCATTGTGAAACGAACGTGACCATCATAGGTTTTTTGCCTCAATGTCTTGCGTTGAATAATCTTGTAAGGCAATTTCCTTTACTGTATCGAACATAAAGTCGAGGGCTTTGTGATCGGTAAAGGTTTGTAACACTTGTTGACGGAACTCTTGTTCTGTGGCGTTTTCTTTGGCGCAAATAAATGCCCAAGGGAGGACTAATGCGTCTTTAATTAAGTCAGCTACATCGAACACTAAGGCACCGCGTCTGGTTTTACCGTGCATAACGGCAAAACCATGGGGGATACCTAGTACCCATAAACAGCTTGCGGCTAGGCCATATGCTAAGTAGTTACCATGATTTAAGAAGTCGTTAGCTTTATTGATACTATTTTTATCAGGTTGGTGTTGACGCTTAAACTCTGCTGCATTGGTATTATTGGCTGCATATTTATAGAGTACTTTGGTGAGCTGTGCTTCGGTCAACAGCAAGTCAGATTGTTTTTTTGCGGCATCGGTGCGGGCATTAAACGTGGTTAACGCGCCCTGTATTTTTTCGCTATTAAAATCGAATCCCTCACTTTTTAAATCACGATCTTTTTGCCAGACCTTTTGCAAATAAGTTATGCGCGCTTGTTGAAACGTTTTTGCGGCTTTGAGGCGCTTTTCGTCATCAAACCAAAACTGTAACCAGCCATGGAGGTACTCTGTTGGGCGATACTCACTTTGTGGCGTAAACCATTCTACTTCGCAGGCCATATGTAATGGTGTGCCTCCGCCACCAGCAAAGCCAACTAATACACCCGCTTGGGCTAACATTCGCATCGCCGCTTGGGTTATTGATGTACCGTTACCTAATAGTAAAACGGTAGTGTTCGCAATCGGAATATTAAAATACTGATTTTCGTTTTTGGCTTCTGTAAGATAAAGCACGCGGCCATCTTTTTGCATTACCCTGCAATATTCAAGGTAATACATGTTAGCGCGTTTAGAGTGCAGTATTGTTTTTAAATCTGAAGGTGAAAAGTCATCCATTAATTCAATCCTTTAAATCATAATCCTTTTTCAATATTCAATACACTATAAAACTTAACATTATGCAATCCTTTTATAGGACTTTGTAAATACCGAATCCCTAAGAAGTAACCACTATCAAGCGCTTATACTTCAAATGCGTGTTTATTACTTACGCCTAAATTGTGGGTAGAGTGAGTTCAGTAATCTGTGAGTTTTTGCTTGGCTCATTTACTCATCCTTTTGATTTAATCGTTGCTTTGCCTTGGCAATAGAGTGCTGTAATTTTTGTTCGAGCAGTTCAACATCCATCAAATGCGTTAGGTATTCTGCAACATGGATATCGCTGCCTTCCATTTCAAGTAACTCAATTTGTTCTTGTTTTTTACTGGAGCACAAAATGATCCCAAGTGGTGGGTTTTCACCCTCTTCGGTTTCATATTTTTTTAGCCAGTTGAGGTATAGCTCCATCTGGCTTTTGTGGCTGTGTTTAAACTTTTCGAGCTTTAAATCGATTGCCACCAAACGCTTTAACTTGCGGTTGTAAAATAGCAAGTCGTTATAAAAATCATCGTTGTCAATTTGGATACGCTTTTGACGGGCCACAAAACTAAAACCGGCACCCAGCTCTAATAAAAACTGCTCAATGTCTCTTAGAATGGCATCTTCTAAATCTTTTTCTAAGTAGCGGTCATTCAGTTCTAAAAAATCGAGAATATAGGGGTCTTTAAGCAGCAGTTCCTGATTATACTGGCTTGAATTTCGCAGCTCAGAGAGTTCAGCCACAATGGTATCGTCTGGCTTTTTAGAAATAGCCGTGCGCTCAAACAACAAGGCACCTATGCGCTCATCCAAGGTGCGGGTTGACCAGCGTTCCTGAATGGCCATTGTGGTGTAAAAGTCTCGCTTTATGGGTTCATCAATAACAATTAACTGGCGAATATGGGTCCAGCTCAATTGTGTACGCAGTGCGTGCACAATCTCTATATCCCAAAAAACCTCTGCAAACTTAACCATTTGCGCAAGGTTGCGTTTGCTCCAGCCTTTGCCAAATTGTACCGTTAGCTCATTAGAAAGCGTGGCAATCACTCGTTTGCCGTAATCGGCTCGCTCACCGCCCAGCACTTATTGATGCGATAACCCACCTGCCAATACTACCGGATAAACATTCAACATCTTTTAAGTCAGGTCGAGAACAGTTATCTCCACATTTATAAGAGCAAGCAAATATAGGCTTATACCCTGGCCGGTTTAAGTGAGTAACAGGCTTTCTAGTTTGTTTAATAAACCCGACTACATAGACTTTTACGGGATCTTCATCAAATGGAATGCCACTTACTATGCCTTCATAATAAATATAAGTATCAAGATCTCTTATAACTTCATAAACTGGTATATTAATTAACGACTGTAGCTGCTCTTTGGTAAAAAAGTCATTTTTAAAATCATTTTCCATATTCATCTCTTTATTATCCATAATAACCTCAACCCACTATTTTTAGAGTAGCATTAGAGACACCGACCTTGCCTTGCTTAGCTAACTCTATATATTCAGACCACCAGCCCATCATCACTCGCCTACGCTCTAAGTAATCCGCTCGGTTGTATGCTCGCCTTACTTCGTTTTTATCAACGTGGGCCAATGCGGCTTCAATCACATCACCATCGAAACCTTGCTGATTTAGTGTTGTACTAGCTAGAGCTCTTAAACCATGAGCAACTAAACGATTTTCATACCCCATACGCTTTAAAGCCATGTTCGCAGTTTGTTCATTAAGATGAGTTCGGGGGTTTCTATCACCCGGAAATATATGCTCTCGATGACCACTAATAGGCTTTAGTCTATTTAGTAACTCTATTGTTTGCTCTGTTAGTGGAACATTATGCCCGCGCTTCTTCTTCATTTGGTCTGCTGGAATCTCCCATACTTTATTTTCAAGATTGATTTCTCGCCATGCCGCACCAGCGGCTTCGCTTGGTCTAACCATAGTGTGAAGCTGCCACTCGATTAAAAGATGAGTAACAAGCTTAATACTCGCATAACTAAGTTCTTTCATTAGTTCAGGAAGTTCTTCTGGTGAGATAGTAGGCATGTTTTCTTTGACTGGCTTTTGAAAAGCAGCCCTTAAGCCAGATAACGGGTTGGCGTGTATTAGCCCTGTATTGACAGAATAGGTCATTATTTCATTTAACCTTTGGCAAAAGCGTTTAACCGTTTCCAAACTTCCCTTCGCAGCTAAAGGCTTTATTACCTCAATAACTTTTGGTGCCGTTACTTTGCTTATAGGTAGTTTTCCTAGTTCTGGAAACAAGTGATTTTCTAGTGAGCGCCATAAATCAATGCCGTAGTTTTCACTTACTTGCGTTTTCTTGATTTCAAACCAATTAGTAGCAACATGCTTGAAGGTGTTTGATACTGCCTCTAACTGTATACGCTCATGATCATCTTTATATTCTTTGGGATCGATGTCTTTAGCTAGTAACTCTCTAAATTTTGATTTTAGTTTACGAGCATCCGCTAAAGATATAGCCGGGTAACCACCTAAACCAATACTGGTCCGTTTTTTTGTGTAGGGTTTGTAATAGTCTAGCAACCAAGATTTGTTGCCGTTAGGTTTAACTCTAAGTTGCAAGCCGTCACCATCAGATAGTTTATATACTTTCTCTTTTCCCTTGGCTTGCTTAACTTCCGTATTGGTTAGTGGTTTTGTTTTTGCCATAAAGTAGTACCAGATTTTCTTTAATTAAAGTGGTACCACCAAATGTACTACTTTAAAATCTGGATGTTACTGTTCATTAAAAACTCTACTTGGAATCGTAACTTGGCGAAAAGCCAGCAATGCGGGGGTTCAAGGCAAAAAAAAAGACGCCTATTGGCGTCTTAGTTTTTTAAGTGGTGGAGCTGGGGGGATTTGAACCCCCGTCCGAAAAGCCTCGACCGTCGGTACTACATGTTTAGTATTGTCATTTAATTAACCTTTAAATCCCGGACAAACACGGTAGATAAAGGCGAGGCCGCTTAGTTTTAACGCTTCAACCCCGGCCAGGGTTTCCGTCGCGATCAGGTGTTAGGGTGACACTCCAAAATCCAGTCCACAAGAATACATGGAAGGAGCGCTAGCCAGCCTAAGCTGCTAGAGAGTAGTTATCGTCGTTTGCGATTACTTTAAATTGCGGCTTTTTTACGAGGCAAACCGCACCTCGACATGCACCTCGGGCTTCTTGAATTCCGTCGAATCCTAATCAGCCCCTGAATAAGGTTACTCATTCAGAGCGTACAAGCAGTATAACCGAGTAACCTACGAATACTCAACACCTTAGGCGTTTTATTTTATTTGTTGGTTAATCATGCATCAAACACACATGTAAATGTAAGATATTGAACAATTAAGAAACAATTACTTAACAATGATGGTGCTTTATGCTCAAATGCAAGGCTAGACCTTGGTCTAATACAATATAAAAAATAATAACAGGCATATTACCTAGAGGATTTATAAATGTCGGTTTTTTCTTTTGATGAGCAAACGGGGTATATCTCTTTGCTCTCCCACCCTAATGTCTCAGGTTTAGCCTCAACAGCAACACAGCTTATTGAATTAATTGGCCAGTCAGAATATTGCGAGTGTGAGGTTATTGTTAGCAATATTGGTAAACTGTTTGCTCAAAATAACGCCGAAGAAGCCCCCTCTTTAGTAATTGCTCAAGCCATTGATGCAAAGCTAACCATTAACATTGATGAAAAGAATATGCTCGTTGAAGCTACCCTTATTACTGCCAAGGGCGGTAAATTGCTTAGCATGGAACAAGCGATTGAAGAGTTCTCACAAGCAGGGGTTGTAAAAGGCATTAGCTCTCATGCATTAGAACAGTTATTGGCGCAACAGTTCGAACAACCCCCAGGAAGTACGCATTACGCCGAAGTCGCTTTTGGTCGTGCACCTAAAGTGGGTAACGATGCCAAATTTGTACGTCTTTGCTGCACAGCGCAAGACCGCGTACTTAGCCCACAAGCTAAAGGCGGTGGTAAAGTCGATATGAGAAACCTAGGTGATATTATTACTGTAAAACCTGGTTGTGAATTAATGCGGCGCATTCCAGCAACATCGGGGGTTGATGGGTTTACTGTGTTTGGTGATGTACTAACTGCAACCCCTGGCAAAGAACATAAATTACAACCTTTTGACGGCACTAAAATTGCGCCTGACAACCCCAACTTATTAATTGCCGACTGTACTGGCGTACCGGTTGCCCTTCCCCGTGGTATGCGTGTTGATGATGTTTTATGTTTTCATAATATTGATCCCACTACTGGTCATGTTGAATTTGATGGCAGTATTATAGTCAGTGGTGATATAAAAGATGGCATGCGAGTGACCGCCAGCGGCGATATTACTGTTTTAGGCTTTGTTGAATCGGCGCAGCTCAAAAGTGATAGCGCCATCACAATAGTAAAGGGTGCAATTGGCAGAAAGCGAGAAGCCGATGAGCCATTTACCTGTTCTATTTTAGCTAAACGAACCGTTGCGCTTGGTTACTCTCAATACTGTGACATAAAAACGGATCAAAACTTACTAATAGATCGCCAATCATTACATTGTGACTTGAGTGCCGGAAATCTAATTAGGGTGGGCAATACAAAAGATCCTAAAGGGAAAATTATTGGTGGCCATATTCTCGATGCAATGCGCATTGAAACAGGCGAGTTAGGCGCACCAGCAGGAACTAAAACCCGTGTTTGCATCGCACAGCGATGGTATGTGCTAAAACAAAAACAAGCGCAAATCACTGACTTTGAAAAAGTTTTAATCGGTAAGTCAATTGAACTACAGCAAGCGCGCCAGCGAATTAATAAACAAGTTGCAAGCGCACAGCGTCAGCAGTTTTTGAATAAAATAACAACGAATGAAGAACACATAGCAAACCGAAGCGCCAGCATCAATCAGCAAAAGCAGTTACTAAGAAAGAAAATGGCGCAGCTTTTAGCGCTCAGTCGCTTAAAAGTTAATGAGCTTATGCACCCTGGGGTAGAGCTTAAAATTGCACGAGAATCAATTAGCTTTTCGCGTAATTATCCACCACATTTAATCACTCACAGTGAAGGTAAAATAACGCAATCGTTTTAATAACGCATATTAAGACTGGCTCAGCCCAAAAAAGTAAGTATTCACTATTATGAGCTGATTTTCTAATCTTGGTTGCTAGCTTCGTCTTCGCTCTGTTGTGTTTCGTCTACAGCAAGTGGCCAACCACCTAGTTGCTGCCAACGATTAACAATTAAACAGTACAGTTCAGCAGTACGTTCTGTATCGTATAACGCAGAGTGTGCTTGTTTATTATCGAACTCTATTCCTGCCGCGCGACACGCTTTAGCTAGTACCGTTTGCCCTAATGCCAAACCAGCAAGTGATGTGGTATCAAAACTAACAAACGGATGAAATGGTGTGCGCTTGATATTATTACGCTCAATAGCCGCATTTAAAAAGCCGTGATCAAAAGCGGCATTATGAGCAACCACCACAGAGCGCTGGCACCCTGCGGCTTTTTGCGCTTTGCGCACTACTTTACAAATTTCTTTAATCGCCTCTTCTTCTGGGACTGCCCCTCTCAGTGCTGAAAAAGGCTCAATCCCATTAAACTCAATGGCAGCTTGCTCAATGTTTGCCCCCTCAAACGGTTGCACATGAAAATGAACGGTATGATCGATACTAAGCAGTCCTTCGTCATCCATTTTTAAAACGGATGCTGCAATTTCTAGTAATGCGTCGGTTTCTTTGTTAAAACCGGCGGTTTCAACATCAATAACCACTGGAAAAAAGCCACGAAAGCGTTGTGCGAAAAGTGTTTGCTCAGTATTTGCCATAGTATTCTTGGTTTATAGGGATTAGCTGTCTATTATGTCAAAATTGGTGGCCTGTCGGCTAGGGGATTTATTGATTAATTACAGTTAAACTATAGGCATGTTACTTGCTTAGTAATTAGGGTCTGTTGACCTTTGCGGATTAAAATTTGTTCAAGCTAGGGGCGGTTTAATCGCGGCGCGAGGTTTGTAATCTAGTGGGCTAAGTAAAAACCGAGCAAAGCTTCCGCGTCCTGCTCACGCCCCTTACCTACATCCATGTAGGCAACAAAGAGTAAATCGCCCCTAGGCAGAACCCAAAGGGCAGCGCCTGTTTGGCATTGATGCTACGTTATCGCCTATTTATGGGGAATAACCACACCACATAGGCTCTGCCTTGCCTAAATACCAAACAGGCTGCTGCAAATTTAAGCTTGAAAGGTCAACAGACCCTAGCGTTTGCGCTGAATTATTTGCTGTTGCGTAATATTTTACGGTTTTTGTCACTTTTTTGGCAGAGCTAGATAACTGGAGAATTCTCGATGAAGTGTAAGTTGTTATTTATTAGCCTAGGCATTAGTAGTGTGCTGTATAGTTTGAATACAACTGCAGCAATGCGCCAGTACACGGCTAACCAAGATAATTCAAACTGGAACTTGGTTAAAACAACTCGCTTGCAATGCCAATTAAATCATGAAGTTCCCTACTATGGTGAAGCTGTTTTTAAAGCATCAGCAAGTAAAAATAAAGATCTCACTTTTAATCTAGACATGGTGGTGCGCCCAGAAAATTACGCGATTGCCGGTTTAAAAGCGGTACCACCTAGCTGGCGAGCAGGCCGCCCTGCCCGTGATATTGCTGATATGAAATTACTTAAAAAGTTTGATGGTGAATTAGGTAATAAAACAGCATGGGAAATGCTGACTGAGCTTGAAAAAGGGAACCAACCTACTTTTTACTACCAGGACTGGCAAAATAGTGCCGATAAAATTGCCGTGGGTATGTCTAATGTTAATTTTAAGCAAGCGTATTGGGCGTTTTTACAATGCCGAGACGAATTGCTGCCATACAATTTTGAAGATATTTCGTTCACTATAATGAATTATGAATCTAATAGCAGTAAATTAACTAAGTCATCGCAACAACGCCTTGATAAAATTGCTGAGTATTTAAAAAACGACCCGAGTATAGAATCAATTAGTATTGCATCGTACACCGATAGTTATGGCGGTCGTTGGAATAATCTCGATTTATCAAGAAAGCGTGCTAAGGAGATTAAAGATTACATGGTTGACTTAGGCGTTGATGAAGCTAAAGTGGTTACTGAAGGCTTTGGTGAAAAACGCTTTGTAGATACTAATGACAATATTTTAGGCCGTGATAAAAACCGCCGCTTAGTGATTCAAATCGCTAAAATGTAAATTGTCGTATTCCATTTCGACCGACGGTGTAATGGATAACGCTTTCGGTCAATACATACCATTTTTGTGATACCTATTTTATACATAGCAAACAACCTCCCTTTTAATTATTAACATTTAGCTTTTTATTTTTTCATTTATATTAGGGTCTGTTGATCTTTCAAGGTTAAATTTGCCGCAGTCTGTTTGGTATTTAGGCAAGGCAGAGCTTATGTGGTGTGGTTATTCCCCATAAATAGGCGATAACGCAGCATTAATGCCAAACAGGCGCTGCCCGAAGGGTTCTGCCTAGGGGCAATTAACTCTTTGTTGCTCGGTTTTTACTTAGCCCACTAGGTTACAAACCTCGCGCCGCGATTAAATTGCCCCTAGTTTGAACAAATATTAATCCGCAAAGGTCAACAGACCCTAATAAGTTAAATTTCCTTTTTTTGATGATTTTGGCTTTTTTAATACAGTTGTAAATAGAAGATTACATTTTATTTTGTCTCTTTTATGACAAAACTATTTAAGTTTTACACAACTAGTTATATCTTGCGTGTCTCTCACGTTTGATCAGGATCATTAAGTGCTTAAAAATAAAACAATAGGTAGCATGTTAATTGTTGCAGGAACCACCATAGGTGCGGGTATGCTTGCCCTACCAATCGCCTCTGCGGGGCTCGGGTTTAATACGGCAATGGTGTTAATTGTAGGGTGTTGGTTACTAATGACCTACACCGCTTTGCTTATGTTGGAGCTGCACCAATATGCCCCTCGCGATGCCACTTTAAATACACTTGCTAAGCTTTGGCTTGGTAAACGTGGCCAGTATGTGGCTAACTTTTCGATGATATTTTTATTTTATGCACTGTGCGCTGCTTACATAGCCGGTGGCGGAGCCCAGCTACAAGAACGTATAAACACTGGTTTTAACTTAAGTATTGCTCCTCAATTAGGCTCCGTTATTTTAGCCGTATTGATTGCAAGCGTGGTGACTTTGGGCACTAGTAAAGTTGATAAGCTCAATCGAGTGCTGTTTAGTATAAAAATAGTGGTTTTAGCTAGCTTGTTTTATATGTTAACACCTTATGTACATGGCCAACACTTATTGGAAATGCCTGTTGAGCAAGGACTAATATTATCGGCCATTCCTGTGGTATTTACCTCTTTTGGCTTTCATGGCTCTATCCCTTCTATTGTTAAATATGTCGGACTTGACATAAAAACCTTGCGCAAAGTTATGATTGCAGGCGCCTCTTTACCGCTGGTTATTTATGTATTTTGGCAAGTATTAAGCCAAGGCATAATGAGCCAAGATCAATTACTACAAAGCGAAGGATTAACTGGGTTTGTAGCCAGTGTGGCCAATATTGCCAATAACGCCAATGTTTCTACTGCGGTAAAACTCTTTGCCGACTTAGCTCTAGCAACGTCATTTTTAGGGGTAAGCTTGGGGTTGTTTGACTTTTTTGCCGACACATTCAAAAAAGCAGATACGGGCGCAGATAGAATAAAAACCGCATTTATTACTTTTGTTCCTCCTCTTGGCTTTGCCTTATTTTATCCGCAAGGGTTTATTATGGCATTAGGTTATGCCGCTATTGCATTGGTGATATTGGCTGTATTTTTGCCGGTGAGTATGGTGTACAAGCAGCGTCAAGGCGTTGAAAAAAGCGGTTATAAAGTACGCAGTGGTAATATTGGTTTGGCCATAGCCGCTTTGTGTGGTATTTCAATTATTAGTGCGCAATGCCTGCAAATGGCAGGGCTAATACCTGCAATAGGTTAATACCCAATAATAAGTAATACTCTATTGGCAATCCCCCCAAACAAGAGTTTGGGGGGATTGCCATGCAAACGCTAATGTTAAAACACGATTGCTTTTCCTCTACCGCTTTGCTCTGACGCCGCATCTAATTTGCCATTATGATTAATAATCACATGCATATCACCAAAGTGGCGTTCGTCCACTGTGTAACCCATTTTTATTAGCTGTTGTTTTACTGATGGCTCCAAGCCGGCATGTGCTCTGATCACATTTTTTGGCCATAACTGATGATGAAAACGCGGGCTATTTACCACATCATCGGCGCTCATATTAAATTCAATCGCGTTGAGTATCGATTGATACACCGAGCTAATAATAGTAGTGCCACCTGGCGACCCTGTTACTATTTTCACATGATTATTACTGAGTAAAATAGTGGGGGTCATAGAGCTGAGCATACGTTTATGCGGCTGAATTTCATTTGCTTTGCCGCCAATGGCACCAAATACATTCATAACCCCGGGTTTAGCGCTAAAGTCATCCATTTCATCGTTTAAAATAAAGCCTGCGCCTTCTACCACCACACCACTACCAAAGCCTAAATTAATGGTGGTGGTATTAGCTACAGCGTTACCCATGTTATCGACAATGGAAAAGTGAGTGGTTTGCTCGCTTTCTTTTAAACCGGGTTTAATGTTTTCGGTGGTTGAAATAGCCTTTAAATCTATACTGCTACTACGGTTTTTAAGATAATTTTCTGCAAGTAGTTTTGCTGTAGGTACTTGATAAAAATCAGGATCGCCTAAGTACTCTGCTCTATCGGCAAATACTCGCTTACCTATTTCAGCCAATAAATGCACATACCCTACTGAATTATGTTGTTGTGCAGGCGTTGGTTTTTTAAGCTCATACATTTTCAGCCATTGCAATATAGCAATGCCGCCTGAACTTGGTGGCGGTGAAGTAAGCACTTGATAGCCGTTCCAGTTAGCTTTTATAGGAGTACGAGACTTTGCGCGGTAATTTTTTAAATCGTCTTGAGTAATAATACCGCCATGTTGCTTCATAAAGTTTGCGATGATCGTTGCGGTTTCACCTTGATAAAAGCCATCTTGGCCATTATCGCGAATGCGTTTGAGTGTGGCAGCTAGCTCAGGTTGTTTAAAAAGCTTACCTGATGTAGCGCTTGCAAAATAACTGGCAAAATTTACTTTAATGTTTTTATTATTTAGATGCGCTATATAGTCCTCAATCAGCTGAGCCAACTTTTCAGGCACTACAAAGCCCTGCTCTGCTAATGTTACCGCAGGTTGCACTAACGCTTTCCACGGTAACGTACCATGCTTTTTATGGGCTAACCACATTCCTGCGACACTGCCAGGCACGCCACTAGCGTGTATGCCGTAAATAGATTTATTTTCAATTACTTGCCCTTGCGCGTCTAAATACATATCACGATGCGCGGCGTTCGGTGCAGTTTCACGGTAATCTATAAAATCACCTTGCCCATCCTTATGAATAAGCATAAACCCACCGCCGCCAATATTACCCGCCTCGGGAAGCGTAACGGCCAATACAAACTGTGCTGCAATGGCTGCATCAACCGCGTTGCCGCCTTGCTCTAACACGGCTTTTGCAGCGTGGGCACTAAATGTGTCGGGCATCGCCACCGCACTTTGTTTAGCCGCTACATTAAAAAAGCCTACTTGTATTATTAAGACACTGCTAATAATTAGCTTGCGTGGTGAAAAAAGTGATCCCATCCCATATCCTTAGGTTATTTTTATACATTGATGGCAAACATTAATGCACAGTAACAAACACTAGGTCAATATTTATACGCCACATTTAAAGAGCTTAGGATTGTTATTAGATTATCCACATGACTTTGAATAAAGTACGGCTGTTAAATTTGAGCCATCCTCTGTATGAATATAATAATGTTTAAGCTGCATACCGAGTTTTTTCATAACATTAATTGAGCCAACATTTGAGGTCAGTGCTGTAGCGCTAATTGCCTTTACTTGGCGTTGTTTTTCAAGCTCTGAACAAATAGCGCCTGCCGCTTCAATAGCATACCCTTTGCCCCAACTCGCTTGCTTAAACCGCCAGCCCACTTCAATATCACTAAAATCAGGCGTATCTGAAAAAAAGCCCATCGGCCGAACAAGCACCCATCCTATAAAGGTATTGCTTTCACGCAAGGTTACTTGCCATAACCCCCACCCTTGTTGCTCGTTACGATAAGCAAGCATTCTAGGAATACTGACTGTTTTTATCTCTTCAAGCGAAGTGGGTTTACCTTGTGTTAAATACTGCATAACGGCTGGGTCTTGATCGAGCTCGTATAATTGCGGCCAATCATGTTCGTCCATTAATTTAAAACTTAATCGTGTTGTTACAGCTATGTTCATTTTCATTGTTGTATAGTTACCCCTGAATATAATTTTCTCTAAAGGAGATAGTAAATGAAGAAATTAGCAGGTTTAGCTTTATTAGGCACTTTAATTACGTTAACTGGCTGTGAAGATGCCAACGAAGTAAAACAAGATGCAAAAGAAACAAGCGCTCAAGTGAAAGAAAAGCTTGATGAAACTTGGAATGAAGTAAAGGAAAAAACCAATGAGCTTAAAAATGATGAATCATTAAATGAGCTACTTGAAGAGAGTAAAGAAATGGGCTTAGACATGTACGACGACGGCAAAGAAGTAGCTGTTGATGCATGGATTAAAAGCAAAGAAGCGGCTGGCGAGCTAACTGAAAAAACCAAGCAAAAAGCACGTGAAATTGCCGCAGAAATTGAGCAGGCACGTAAAGAACATAAAGAAGGTTAATTATTTTTAACCATAAAAAAAAGGTAAGCCATGGCTTACCTTTTTTGTTTTACTTTTAAAGTAAAATATAGATTATAGTTCAAAGTCTTTTTTGAATTTTAAACCAAACTCACTACGATCATTACTGCGCATAACGCCAACAAAGCCAGTTTGCTGTAGACGTCCTACATCGTAAACTTCGTTTAATACGTTTTCGCCATATAACGTCACTTCCATATCACCGTATGGGTTAGTGTAAGAAATATTAAAGCCAACGAGCTCACGCGAATCAATCGTTTCACTCTTATTGAAAACTGATTGACCTTGCATTTCACTGCGGTATGAGTAATTTGCATTCAATGCAACTGTGCCACCATTACTTAAATCTACAAAGTAAGAAGGCGCAACCATCACTGTCCAACGCGGAGTCAATGCTGGTGAATCACCTTTACCAATACCTTGTACGCCCTCGGCGACTTCGGTAATCTCTGAGTCTAAATAACCTACCGCACTGCGAATAGTAAAGTCATCAGTTATTGCAATTGTGGTTTCAAGTTCAATACCTTGCGCTTTAGACTGACCTGCATTCTCAACGATAGTTACAAAGCCACCACCCGCAGTTGGGTCTGAAAATGGTAGTGCTAAGTCAGTGTAGTCGGTAACAAACATCGCAAGCATCATAGACACATTTTCATGTACTTGGCCTTTTAAACCAATTTCGTAGTTAACTGCTTTGGTTTCATCAAACGATACAAACTGATCTGGACCACCAAATGGGCGCGGCGGGAAACCACCTGTTTGATAGCCTTTTTGTACTTGGCCGTACACATTCATATTATTGCTAAGCTGATATGAAGCATTAATATCCCATGTCACTGCATTAAAGTCTGCACTAATGTATTTACGCTCTGAAAAGCTTGGGAAAATCGCATTCGCGTCTTTTTTATCTTCTGAGTAACGAAGACCACCGCCAATTGTTAAATCATCCGTTAAATCGTAACTACCGTTAATGTAAGCTGCGTATGAGTTTGTTTCTTGATTGATTTCAAAAAATCCAAAGCCACCAAACGAAGGCGTTATACCGTCATTTAGTAAACCATCTGGTGTATTAAATGGGCTAAATACAAAGTCTTCTGAGCGAGTAAAACCATCTTCATAAAAGAAGTATAGACCCGATACAAAGTCCATTTTATCAAACGTTGCGTTTAACTGAACTTCAAAAGAGTATTGATCTGCACCGCCTACTTCTGGGAACTCAGATAAGTTAAGTGGTGATGCATCATCATCTAAGCCACCTTCATACTCAGAAGTGCGGTAGCTTGAAATAAACTTAGTTGTATACGTGTTATTAATTGCCCAATTAGCGGTAAATGACGTACCCCAACCTGAATATGAGGTTGATTCAATACCGGCAACTGTTGTGCCTAAATCATCTGGATTCGATGGAATTAGGTCTTCAGTTAATAATGGGAAATCGCCATTGAATACATCATTTGAATCTAATGAATCTGTTAGTTCAATAGTATAAGGTGATTGACCTGATTCATTATCAACCCCATCTAATGAGAAAGTAAACGCTAAGTCGCTGGTGGCTTCGTATTTAAGCGCGATACGACCACTAAACTCTTGCTCTTCACCAATTTCTTTTTCAGGGTTAGCTAAATTTACCGCCGTACCTACACCGTCACGTTGTTTGTATGACGCACTGGCTGACATGCTTAAGTCATTGGTTAGTGCATTATTAAAGTAAATATCGCCAGCAATACGCCCACGGCTACCCACTTTAGCAGTTGTCGTTAAAATACCTTCATCACCAGGCTGCTTAGTAATTACGTTTACTGCACCACCTAATGTATTACGGCCATAAAGCGTGCCTTGTGGTCCACGTAGAACTTCAACTCGCTCAACATTAGGAAGCGATAAGTTAGACCCCATTTGGCGACCTAGGTAAACGCCATCTAGGTAAACACCTACACCGGGATCGGTTGTTATAATGTGATCTTGTAAACCAATGCCGCGAATAAATACAGAAGCATGTGCCGCGTTACCAACACCATAACGAGTAATGTTTAAGTTAGGAACGTATTTGCCAATGTCTTCTAAGTTACCCATATTGGCTTTATCAATAAGGTTAGCGCCTATTGATGTAATTGCAGTTGGAGATTCGAACAAGCTCTCGGTACGTTTACGTGCTGTAACTTCAATTTTTTCAAACGCGTCTTGTTTGGCAGTGGTTTTAGCTTCTTGTGCATTTACACAAGTTGTTAGGGCTGCAATAACCGCTAAACTTAACTGTGAGAGGGTGCGTAATTTCAAGGTTTTCTCCAAAGGGTATTAATTTAATTATGCGTTATATGTTGTGTAAACATAAACTGTAGGCATAAAAAAAGATGCTTAGATGCATCTTTCCTCTGGGAGTGTATTGTATTACATAAAAGTTACAAAATGTATATTTAACTTTAGTTTATACAAAAAAATTAATTTTCAGTTTTTAATCTGAACTAATTATCTCAATAATGACACAACTTTGGTTTTAAATTAAGACTTTAACATTAGCCAGCAGCCATGTTGTGCATAAATCGCACACATAATTTATTGTGAAAAACACATTAAAGCTACATGAGATTATGACAATATCCAAAGACCCTTTATATTTAAGTCTACAGCAAAGCCATTTTTAGGTGAAAAGCATGACAAAAAAACAGACCACACAATCAGCTAACATGCTTTTTAACAACAACCAGTATAATCCATTATTTTTTACTACATTGAATAACGACATATTGTTAGTCTGCTATTCAGCCCTAAATTCTCTTACTAATTACGAACTTTTAAACCAATTTATTCATACAAATAATTACCAAGGGCTCGTTATTTTTAATATCCCTAAAAATACCGATGCGGCTTCACTCAAAGAATGGCCAAATTTAAAAGGTCTTTTTTATCAAGATACTAGTGAAGAGTTGTTCAATAGAGGGTTAGATGCAATTAAACAAGGTGAATTGTGGTTTCCACGAACCATTAGTGACATTTGGATGCGCCAAATGCTCGATACAGAGCAAAAAAACGCTTTGCAAACAACTAACCTAACCGATAAAGAAATTAAAGTACTCAATCTACTCTTTAGCGGACTTCATTCCAGTGCTATTGCTGATAGTTTATTTATAAGTGAAGCGACGGTGAGAGTGCACTTACATAAAATTTATAAAAAAATAGCGGTCAAAAATAAACAGCAAGCAATTCGTTGGTGCCAAGATAACCTAAAAAATATAAATTCACGTTTATAACTAAAAAATAATTACTACTTAATACGTACTGCAGTAAATATTATCTCATCATAAATAATTCCAAAAAACTCAGCTAGTTACATTACCTTAAAATATAAAAGCCTTAATTTTCAATCTCAGTCATGTGTTCTTGTTGCAAAAAGGTAGTGAAAAGTACTTAATTTATTAATTTTAATTAGAAAAAAGTTAATCCTCGTCTTATACTGCAGCGGGATACACATGAAATTAAATAGGATACACAATGAAAAAACTATCTGTAGCAGTAGCAATTTGTTGCGCACTTGCCACAAGCAACGCGAGTGCTGAAGTTCGTATTAATGGGTTTGCTTCTATTGTCGGTGGTAAGTCGCTCGATAGTGATCAAACGTTATATGGATATGATGATGATATTTCATTTAAAAATGAAAGCGTGTTTGCTCTTCAGCTAACCGCTGACCTGCAAGAGAAGCTATCCGCTACGGCGCAGATAGTGGCTCGCGGCGAAAATGATTTTGATGCCGATTTTGAATGGGCATACTTAACTTATGAGATATCTGACGAATTACAGATCAGTGCTGGTAAAATGCGTGCACCGTTTTATCGTTACTCTGACTTTTTAGATGTTGGCTATACCTACCGTTGGGTGCGCCCACCTCAGTCTGTATATAACTTACCTTTTTCAACCTATGAAGGCCTAAGCTTATTACATACAACTCAGCTTGGTGATTGGGACTCTACTCTACAGGTTATTTACGGCAGCTTCGATGATAATATTGCCGTAGTATCTGTAAATGGTGATACCGAGCTTAATGATATTGCAGGGTTAAACTGGACATTAAGTTACGATTGGTTCAGTGCTCGCGCTGCTTACTTTGTTGCCGAAACGAGTATTGAGATTGAAAATGATACGGCCGAAGGTATGGCCCTTAACGGCTTAGAACAAGCCCTTCGTAACTCAGGTTTTGTTGACCAAGCAAACAGTATTGCTATTGACGAAGACGATGGTGCATTTTTAGCGCTTGGCTTTTCAATTGATTACAACAATATCTTGTTTGACGCTGAATACACACAGTTTGAAGTAGATAACAGTGCGCTCGCTAAGCAAACTCAATATTACACATCCTTAGGCTACCGTATGGATGAATGGCTTGTTCATTTAACCTATGAAAATAACGATGATGAGCATGACAGTAATCGTTATAATGCAATCCCAACTGTGCCGCAATTAAATGCTGGCCTTAACCAAGTTTTGGAAGGCTCTAAAGCAAAAAGTAATGTGTACACCATCGGTGCTCGTTACGACTTCCACCCAATGGCTGCCTTTAAAGTAGACTTTAGCCGCTTGAAAGACGATATAACAAATACTGAAACTGATGTAGTAGCCGTTGGCGTTGATTTAGTATTTTAATTGGAGCGAGTAATGAAAAAATTAATTTTAGCCAGCATGCTAACACTATGCAGCTCAGCAGTTTTTGCAGAAGTTGCAGTCATCGTTAACCCTGCGAATGCCAATGCAGTAAGCCAAGACGATATTAAAAAAATATACCTTGGTAAAAGCAAATCGTTTGCCGATGGCACAAAAGTAAACCCTGTTAACCAAAACGGCACTGCAGTCGCTGATGAGTTTAACGACAAGCTAGTCGGTAAATCGGGTAGCCAATTAAATGCCTATTGGTCAAAACTCGTTTTTACCGGTAAAGGCACACCTCCTGGTAAACTTGATAATGACCAAGCTGTTATTGATTTTGTCGCTGCTAATGCAGATGCAATTGGCTATATCGATAGCGCAAAAGCGAATGATAAAGTTAAAGTTGTGGGCAAGTATTAGTTCACTAAATAGTTCATCAAAAAGCCCGCAATAAATTTTATTGCGGGCTTTTTTTGTAAAAAAATAATCTTTTAAGACGTCAATCAAATAGCCTATGGCTATTCAATTTTAAACTTAGCGGTTGCATCCAATAGGTTATCTGAAAGGTAATGTAAGTTTTTAGCCACATCTCTTACTGCTTTTAGTGAACTCATAGTATCTTCAAATGAAACATGCATATTAGATACGTTATCTACAACCATTGCGGCTACTGAGGTTTGCTCTTCTGTTGCAGCTGCAATTTGCGAGTTCATGCCATTAATTTCTAGTATTTGCTCTGCTATTTTTTCTATCGAAACACCCGTTTGCTCTGCTGCACTAGCATTATCGGTTGCCATATCTCTTGCAGAGGTCATCGCGCTTACAGATTCATTAGCTGCCACACTTAATGTACTTAACAATTCACGTATTTCATTAGTTGACTGTGCAGTACGAGAGGCCAGCTCACGAACTTCATCAGCAACCACGGCAAAGCCTCGGCCATGCTCGCCAGCCCTTGCCGCTTCTATCGCGGCATTTAAGGCTAATAAGTTTGTTTGCTCAGCAATTGATGTAATTACATTTAATATTTGCGATACATTTTTAGTGTCATCAGCTAACTTATTAATGGTGCTGGCCGCTATATTTATTTCATCACTTAACGTTCGCGACGCGTTTACAGACATTTTTACTTGTATCCGGCTTTGATCCACCTCTTTTTCTGCGGTTTGCACTGCATTAGATGCGCTCGCTGCTGATTGTGAAATATCCCCAACACTTTGCTTCATTTCTTCCATCGACTGTTTAACAACATCTGCATCGGTGGTTTGTTTTGTGGTTGCTCGCTCAGCTCGTTCCATTCCTTGTACAAGGCGGGTAGAGTTTTCCATTAACGGTTCACATACTGCAATCACTTCTAAAACGGTTTCTCTAAGCAGGCTAATAAATGCATTAAAGTTAATTGAAACTTGCCCTATTTCATCTTCTGAGTTAACAGCGAGCTTAGTGCTTAACGACCCTTTACCACTTGCCAAAAGACTTAAGTTATTAGCGGCATCACTTGCTGATGAACCGATATTACGCGCAATCCAAATGGCCATTAGTAATAATAGGGTCAGCGATACAACAGCCACAACTAACATCAGATTAAGTGCATCATCAGAACGTGCTTTTGTATTGGCCACCAGTTCGAAAAAGCGAGCATCAGCTTTTTGTTGTGCGTTTTTAAAGCTCGTTAATACGGCTTCATATAGGCTTGTTTTTAACTGAGCTTGTTGTTGTATTTTACTGAAGTCTGCCGTGCCATTAACCATACCGTTTGCAATAGTTGCAGATATCTTTTCGTAATTAGCAAGTCGTGTTTTTGTATCATTATCAATATAAGAAGCATTAATTGCCTCAATCGAATCAAGGTTAGTAACCAGCTGCGCATAGGTTTCACTCGCCTTTGTTACTAGGTCTTGCTCACCGAAAGTTACAGCCTGCGTGTATAATTCATCTAATTTTTCTAAAATACTTACATTAGCCAAGGTTAATTTGGCTACTTTATAAGACGATTTCTCCATTTCATCGAGTGATATGCGATTTTCGTTCATGGCAAAGTAGTTAACCAAAACGATTACTAAGAATGCGATGATCGCTATAGATGTAATTGCATGTATTTTTTTAGTAATGCTGAGGTTTTTAAAAGAGAAACCTGAAGCCATATTCATTTACTCCGTTTATTATCTATAGTTATTATCGGCTTAAGATGCAAAAATGTTAACTTTATTTTTAACTTTAGACGCTTTTTATACATAAAGTTAAATATACAGTAGTATTCTTTCATAAACACTAACAATTGAAATATAGAGTGTTCTACTCAATGAGCAACATTAATCCTAAAAGAGTTGTTTAATATTTTAAATTTTAGGCACAAAAAAACCAGTAACATTGCTGTTACTGGTTTTTGTATTTGGTGCGGATGGGGGGACTTGAACCCCCACGCCCGAAAGCACTACCCCCTCAAGGTAGCGTGTCTACCAATTCCACCACATCCGCATTTTTTAAGCTATTGCTTAGTGTTAAGTCCGCATGTTTATTTGAGGGAAATAAACAACTTAACGATTTAAAACTAAATTAATTTGGTACGTCAGAGCTTTGCTCTTTAGTTGATGTGACTGGCACATCTTCTTCAACTGGAGTCACTGTTTCAACAGCTGGAGCCGCTTCTAGGTTTTCCCATTCGTCAGTCTTTTTAATTTGACCGGCAGTTAGGTTACCTAACACAATACTAAGCACAAAAAAGATTGTAGCTAATACCGTTGTCGTTTTCGTCATGAAATTCCCAGCCCCAGAAGAACCGAAAACTGTAGACGATGCGCCGGCACCAAATGATGACCCCATGTCCGCACCTTTACCTTGTTGGATCAAAACCATACCAACAAGCGCTAAAGCTACAATTAAATACACTACTAATAAAATTTCGTACATCTTATACGGTCCCTTTTGCACTATTGCAGATAGCAGTAAATGATTCTGCTTTTAAACTTGCGCCTCCAATTAGGCCGCCGTCTATATCTGTTTGCGCAAATAATAATTCGCTATTTTTTTCATTAACGCTACCACCATATAAGATGGTTAGCCCTTGTGCTAAATCGCTATCTAGTGCAGCAATTTTGTCACGGATAAATTTGTGAACACTTTGTGCCTGTTCAGGCGATGCAGTCTTACCTGTGCCTATAGCCCAAACGGGCTCATATGCTATCACAGATTCTTTTAGTGCTGCTACACCTAATTTATTAATTACCGCGTCAATCTGCGCAGCAACTACTTGTTCTGTTTGACCGCTTTCTTGCTCTGTTTCGCTTTCGCCAACACATAAAATAGGCGTTAGACCTACTTGTTGCGCGCGAGCAAATTTTGCAGCAACGGTATCATTGCTTTCTTTGTATATGCTGCGTCGTTCAGAGTGACCAACCAGTACATATTTCGCACCTAGCTGCTTAATTAGCTCTGCATCTACTTCTCCAGTAAACGCACCTGGGGTATTTTCAGACACTGTTTGCGTGCCTGTTGTTACACCACTTGCAATCATTGCTGGGACTAGAGGAAACGGAGGAAATAAAACAATGTTTACTTCAGAAGATTTAACATCGTTAATAGCATCAGACAGTTGTTGAACGAGTTCTAATGAACCATTCATTTTCCAGTTGCCTGCGACCATCGCTTTGCGTGCTGCCATTTTTCCACTCCACATTAGAAAGCGGGCGAGATATTAACTCGACTCGCCCAAAGTTACAAGAGGTTATTGTTATCAATCAGTTTGTTTGCTCATAGATTCGACAACCGCTGCTATTTTCTGTGCACTATCTATTACTATTTTTTCTTGCTCAGCTTCAACCATTACTCGTACTACAGGCTCAGTGCCTGATTTACGCAGTAATACGCGCCCTTTATCTGCTAAGCTTTGCTCTACTTCAGCAACTGCAGCGAGCACTTCGGGTGCTTGGGTCGGATCAGTACCGGCAGTGTAACGTACGTTAATCATTTTCATTGGGTACTTAGTAAAACCGGCTCCTAAGTCTTGAAGTGTACGATTTTGTGCTACCATAGCAGCAAGCACTTGTAAGCTTGAGATGATGCCATCACCCGTGCTGATTAAATCTAAATTCAACACATGCCCTGAGCTTTCACCGCCAATTTTCCAGCCTTTTTGCTGCAGCAGTTCCATCACATAACGATCACCGACTTTACTGCGAGCAAAAGCAATGTTTTTTGCTTTTAACGCATTTTCAAGTCCCATATTCGACATAACCGTGCCAACAACACCACCGCCTAAATTGTCATCTTGTGCAGCTTGGCAAGCAATAATATAAACCAAATCATCACCGTCGAATACGCGGCCATTATGATCAACCATCATCACACGGTCGCCGTCGCCATCATAGGCGATACCGACATCCGCTTTGTGTTCAAGTACTTTACGCTTTAATGTATCAACATGGGTTGCGCCACATTCATGGTTAATGTTTACACCGTTTGGCTCACATGCATGGGTGATCACCTCTGCACCAAGCTCTCGCATTACAGAAGGGGCAATATGGTATGTAGCACCATTAGCACAATCTAAAACAATTTTAATTCCTTCAAGGGACAATCCTTGTGGAAACTGGCTTTTACAAAATTCAATATAACGGCCATCAGCGCTAGATAAACGTGTTGCTTTACCTAACTTGTCAGAAGCAACACAGGTCATAGGCTCGTCAAGCATCGCTTCAATTTGTAGCTCTACCTCATCATCTAACTTTAAACCTTGGCCATTGAAAAACTTAATGCCGTTATCATAATAAGGATTATGTGATGCGCTGATCACTATCCCCGCTTCAGCGCGAAACGTTTGCGCTAAATAAGCAACTGCAGGCGTTGGCATGGGCCCTAAAAGAATAACATCAATACCTGCTGCAATTAATCCAGCCTCTAGGGCAGTCTCCAACATGTAACCTGAAATACGAGTGTCTTTACCTATAATGACTTTTTTAGTGCCATGAAGTGAGAGTACACGCCCTGCGGCCCAACCCAATTTCATCGCAAACTCTGGGTTAATAGGACCTTGACCTACTAAACCACGCACACCGTCCGTGCCAAAATATTTTCTTTCTTTCATTTAAAGTACTCCTTGTTTGCAGGCTTGATATACGCCAAGCACATCTGCGGTTTCTTTTACATCATGCACACGAATAATGTGTGCACCGTTTTGTGCGGCGATCAGTGCTCCAGCTAAACTGCCTGCCAATCTATCGTCTGTGTCTCTATTTAATAAATTACCAATCATTGACTTACGCGATAATCCCGCGAGCAAAGGAAGTCCCAATTTTGCATAATCGTTAAATTGAGCCAATATTTGATAATTATGCTTTAGTGTTTTTCCAAAACCAAAACCAGGATCTAAAATTAACTGGCTTTGTTTAATGCCAGCAGCTTCACATGCGGCTATTCGCTGGCTAAAAAAATCGTTTATCTCACCCGCTAAGTCATTATAGTGAGGAGCGTGTTGCATACTACGAGGTTGCCCTTGCATATGCATTAAACACACTGCTACCTCAGGAAACTGTGCAACCACATCGATTGCGCCGGGCTCTTGCAATGCCCGTACATCGTTGACAATATCAGCACCGGCTTCAATCGCTTGGCGCATCACCTCAGCTTTACTGGTATCGATTGAAATAACGCAGTCACTTTGCTCACGAATAGCTTTAATAATAGGAATAACACGCTTTAGCTCATCTTCAAGGCTAACATCAGGTGCGCCTGGGCGTGTTGACTCGCCACCGATATCTAAAATGGTCGCACCATCATCAAGTAATTGTATCGCATGACTCAGCGCGGCAGTTGTATTTAAGAACTGACCGCCATCAGAAAATGAATCAGGGGTAACATTCACGATCCCCATAATCACAGGCTCTGCAAAATCAAGCGTTCGGCCACGCGCAAGGTTAATTTTATTATTCATCGCTAACCTTAATATGTGATAATTTTAGTTATTTACATCAAACTGATACAAAAAAGCCCCGAACTTCGGGGCTTTTGGATATGTTATTTTAACGATTATTCAGCTTTATCATCAAGGTTTGTTTCATCTTTTTTAGATTCATCAGCTGGTTTTTGTACTTCATCAACTGGTTTGTCTTTAGAAACATCTTCTTTTTCTGGTTTAGCTTCATGACGGTCATGCGCATCACGTGGTTCACGTACAGGCTGACGAGCCATTAAATCATCAATTTGCTTCGCATCAATGGTTTCATACTTCATTAATGCATCTTTCATTGCATGCAGAATATCAATGTTTTCTTTCAATATTGATTCTGCACGTTGATAGTTGCGGTCTGAGAATAAACGTACTTCTGCATCAATTACTTTCGCCGTCTCATCAGACATGCTCATAGAGCGACCACCGCCGCCACCCATGTACATCTCACTTTGATCTTCAGCGTAAAGTAATGGACCTAATTTTTCGCTTAAGCCCCACTGAGTCACCATCTTACGCGCAATATCAGTGGCACGTTCAATGTCGTTGCTTGCACCCGTGGTTACTTTGTCTTCACCATAAATGATTGCCTCAGCAATACGACCACCGTAAAGGCTTGAAATCATTGATTCTAAAAGCTCTTTAGAGTGACTAACACGATCTTGTTCTGGTAAATACATAGTCACACCTAGCGCTCGGCCACGTGGGATAATAGATACTTTATAAACCGGGTCGTGCTCTGGCACCATACGACCTACAATTGCGTGGCCAGCTTCATGGTAAGCCGTCATTTCTTTCTCTTGCTCACTCATAACCATGGTCTTGCGCTCAGCGCCCATCATGATTTTATCTTTCGCAGCGTCGAATTCAGCCATACTAACAACACGTTTATTGCCACGTGCAGCATACAAAGCCGCTTCATTTACAAGGTTAGCGAGATCAGCACCCGAGAATCCTGGTGTACCACGTGCAATCACGGCCGCTTCAACGTTATCGCCTAATGGCACTTTACGCATATGTACTTTGAGAATTTGTTCACGACCACGAATATCAGGTAAACCGACCACTACTTGACGGTCAAAACGACCAGGACGAAGCAACGCAGGGTCTAGTACGTCAGGGCGGTTTGTCGCAGCAATAACGATAATACCTTCATTACCTTCAAAGCCATCCATTTCAACAAGCATTTGGTTTAGAGTTTGCTCACGTTCATCATGGCCGCCCCCCATACCAGCGCCACGTTTACGCCCTACCGCATCAATTTCATCGATAAAGATAATACAAGGCGCTGCTTTTTTAGCTTGTTCGAACATGTCACGTACACGTGATGCACCTACACCTACAAACATTTCAACAAAGTCAGAACCCGAAATAGTAAAGAACGGTACTTTTGCTTCACCAGCAACAGCCTTAGCAAGTAATGTTTTACCTGTACCTGGAGGACCGACCATAAGTACACCTTTAGGAATACTACCGCCTAATTTTTGAAACTTAGAAGGGTCACGTAAAAAGTCCACCAGCTCGGTTACATCGTCTTTGGCTTCATCACAACCAGCTACATCAGCAAAGGTCGTTTTGACTTGATCTTCACTCATTAAGCGGGCTTTACTTTTACCAAATGACATGGCGCCTTTTCCACCGCCACCTTGCATCTGACGCATGAAGAAAATCCACACACCAATAAGCAGGATCATAGGGAACCAAGAAATAAAAATGCTTGCTAAAAACGATTGTTCTTCAGGTTTAACACCTTTAACGTTCACATCGCTTTTTAACAAATCATTTAAAATGTCTTTGTCATAAATAGGCATAATGGTTTGAAAACGCTCGCCACTATTTTTTATGCCAGTAATTGTGCCACTACCACTTTCAATGGACACTTCTTGTATAGAGCCGCTACGGGCGTCTTTTACAAATTGACTGTAACTTGTTTGACGATCAACTTGATCGCCGCCATTAAAGCTCTGAAATACTGACATAAGCACTACTGCAATAACCAGCCAGAGTATTAGATTTTTCGCCATATCGCTCAAGGGGTTAACCTCTTGTATCCAATTAATTTAAATTCAACTAAACGCCAAGCAACTGTACTACAGTTTGTATCCAGTCGCTACTATATATACTTCCCGAGAACGGGGACGCGAGGCATCCGGTTTACGTATCTTCACTGCTTTAAAACTATTACGTACATCTTGCAAATATTGATCAAAGCCTTCACCTTGGAATACTTTAACAATAAACGCGCCATTTTTCTTTAAAACTTGGTTGCACATATCAAGTGCAAGCTCAACCAAGTACATGCTGCCTGCCTGATCAACCGAGTTATTGCCACTCATGTTAGGTGCCATATCAGACAATACCACATCTACATTTTTACCATCAATGCGTTTTAACAATGCATCAAGTACCGCTTCTTCACGAAAATCGCCTTGTAAAAAGTCAACGCCCGCTAAAGAATCCATAGGTAAAATATCACACGCAACCACTTGGCCTTTGTCACCCACTTTTTCAGCTAAGTATTGTGACCAACTCCCTGGGGCCGCGCCTAAATCAACAACGGTCATCGCTGGACGCAATAACTTATCTTTGTTTTGGATTTCGTCTAATTTGAAAACAGCTCGAGAGCGCCAGCCTTTTTTTTGCGCTTCTTGAACATATTTATCATCAAAATGTTCTTTAAGCCAACGTTGTGAACTGGCTGACTGTTTTTTATTTGTCATAAATTAACACGCAACTAATTAGTAATATTCTCTAGATGGCGTTAGAATACCCTTAATTCAAGCCATATTCAGCAAAATTTGTAATATCATGACATTATCAAACAAACAAAAGCAGTTTTTAAAAGGTCAGGCGCATAGCCTTAAGCCTGTAGTTTTACTAGGTTCTAACGGTTTAACCGAAGGCGTAGTAGTTGAAATCCAAAGCGCACTAGAAATTCACGAATTAATTAAAGTGAAGGTGCCAACAGACGATCGTGAAACCAAAAAGCTTATTTTTGATGCCATTGTTCGCGAAACAGGGGCTACTAAATTACAGACTATCGGTCATACGATTGTGCTTTATCGTCAAAGCCCTGAGAAAAAAATTCAATTACCTCGTGGCTAATAAGCCATTTAAAGGTAAAACAAAAAAAACCAGCCATTGCTGGTTTTTTTATGCCTGCTTAAAAACCCATTGTCAGCGTTTTAACTTCATAACTATTATTTTCTAGCTTACTCACTAAATAATAATGCCCGTACTGACTCTCATCCATACTTTCAATAGCTTGGTTACTCAATAATGAAGCCAACTGCGGTGTGGTATTACTATGTCCTATTACTACCACAACGCCATTTTGTGCTAATAATTGTTTTTTCAATGTCGTTAGATCAGCAGCATCATAGGTAATAACTTTAATATTATAATACGCGGCTAATGGCGCTGCCGTGCTTAGGGTGCGGTTATAGTTACTGCTGAATAACGTTATGTTTGGATAGGTGTTAACTAACGAAACCAAGTGCTCAGCACGCGCTTGGCCTTGGGCAGTTAGAAATGGATTTTCCCCTGTTTGTTTTTCGCTATGTCGAAACAAGTAAACCTGTTCAGGGGCAGAAAAGGCGGGTTGGCAAATAAGTAATAATGCTATTAACAATGTTTTTATGTGGGCGTTCATTATTGCTTCTCTCGTTTATATACTAATAGGCGATTTATAAACTCAGTTGTAAGCTCATTTATGAGTCCAGTTTCTGCATTTAAAATCAAACTAAAGCCTACATTTAAGTGTGGAAACACAACCAAATCACTGCGGTAGCCTTGCACCCAACCACTGTGGTAATAAAGCGTTTCATCATCATAATCATACACACGCCAGCCTAGCCCATAGTAGGCTTCGTTCATGTGCTCTCGCCATACTCGTCTGTAGCGTTCTTTTTTAGTATGTGTATAAGGACGCGTTTGCGTGGCCAATGCATCTAAGGATAATACCGATGGATATTGCCCTAGTTGCGCATTTAACCAAATAGCCATATCTGACGCACTGGCGTTTACCCCAGCCGCCGGAGCGACTTTATAATAATTCTTTTTCAAACGGGCACTGTACCAACGCTTTTTCCCTCGCACATGAGGGTGTGCGTAGTTACTATCTTGCACCATGGCATCGTAGCCTAAGCTTGCATCGTTCATTTTTAGAGGGATAAAAAATGCGTCATTGAGCCACTGAGTATAAGTTTTGTTGGTGCTTTTTAAAATCACGTCATCAATTAAACTAAACATGACATTTTGATAGCCATAACAGTCACCGGGTTCGCATATAGGTTTTACACTTAATAGCTTTTCTACAATATCGCTATACCCCATTCGCGATTCGATTAAATTATCGTATGCATTCGGTACTAGCCCACTAGAATGGCTTAAAATATGAAAAACCTTTAAATCATCTTTGTAGTCGGTTTGTTTAAATTCAGGAATGTAATGACTAACAGGAAAATACAAATTAAGTTGTTCTTCATTTGCAAGTTTTGCCGCTAACGACCCTGCAAACGTTTTAGATACTGAGGCCAAACGAAACCGAGTGTGTGGATTAATTTTTTGCCCACTGCGCACTTTGGTATGCCCCATAGTATGTATATAGTCACGCGCTTGTGCGTTGACGATGGAAAGCGCTCCGCCCGGAATCTTTTTTACTTTTAGTTTTTTTTCTACGTAGCGCCCATAATTTTTAACAAAAGCTTCCCAGTCAGGATCTGTGCTTGCGCTTGCCTGTAAATGCGTCCCTAAAATACATAAAGCAAAAAAATAAAAGGGTAAGGAGTTAAAATACTTCATTCTTAGCTAATTTTTCTTTTTTAGTCATAATCAGCCTCTATAATATCATGAACTTTTGCTCGGACTAACGTACAATATGTTCGATTAATGGCTTTTGAGTGGATGTAAAATATTTATGCGTTTTTTAGTTGTATCACTTTTTATTGTATTAGCTTCAGGTTGTGCCGTAGTTAAGCAGCCTGCAGAACCTTTAGCAATGCCTGCAAAACCTTTGCTTAAGAGTCAAACTTACCAACTTAAATATGAAACCGAGCATGCTTCACCGAAAGTAAAATCGGTGCAATTACCTGCACATAACATTAAAAAAAATCAGACTGTCAGAGTGATCGTAGACCGTGCAAGTGTCACCGACACATTAGTATCTCAAATTAGCCAAGCACTTAACGATAAACAACTAAAAGTTACCACAACCGATAATAGTGATTACACGTTAGCTATCCATCAAGTTGACCTTGAGTTTATAGATGATGCTAAGTACATCTTAGCGCAGCCAGAAAAACCTTATTCATTGTTTTCAAAAGTAGCACAGCAATTCCCTTCTCAACAATGCGCAAATATACTGGCACAAGTTAGTATGCGCCTTACACACAAAGCATCGGGAGATGTAGTTTGGTTTGCCAAATCATCAATAGATAGTGCAAGCTTTCACCGTGAGCCCCTAATCTATAGCTTTACTGAAGAAAAAAAGATCACTAACGAGTTAGAAGTTGTTGCGTTTATTCATAAACATAATACCGAACAGGCTCGGCTTAAGCGTGCTGAACTTAAAAATGAAGTAACGGCCCCTGCTTATAAAACCATTACTAAACTGAGTCGTTTAACTAAATTAAATGGGCCATGTACACGTACTGAGATCAGCGCATTAACTCCCATGATGCAATTTTACTTAAGCAGTATACTTATCGATAAAATTAAGGTTCAGTAGTTGCAGGACGACCGCTACATTTTTTTACAGATTTAGCCAAGAGTTTGACAATATACTAGGGTCTGTTGACCTTTCAAGGTTAAATTTGCAGCAGTCTGTTTGGTATTTAGGCAAGGCAGCGCCTATGTGGTGTGGTTATTCCCCATAAATAGGCGATAACGCAGCATCAATGCCAAACAGGCGCTGCCCGAAGGGTTCTGCCTAGGGGCGATTTACTCTTTGTTGCTCGGTTTTGACTTAGCCCACTAGGTTACAAACCTCGCGCCGCGATTAAACCGCCCCTAGTTTGAACAAATTTTAATCCGCAAAGGTCAACAGACCCTAGCCTCTTTAGCAAACTCTAATTTAGGTTCCAAGGATGAAGCATTTCCCACAAAGACATTTTTTCCGTTGTGCAGCCTTATTGTTTGCGCTCATTTTTAGTGGCCAGAGCACAGCAAGCAATCGTTACTATGCCGATAACACATTGGAACCCACTACAGGGTTTGCCTGGGACTGGAGTGCAGGAGCTGGTTATTACATAGAAGATTCTTATTTGGTGGGCATGAATTCTTATGATGTTGGCGCCGAGTTAGATTTAAGCCTTGCGGTTTCTTACGATAATTTTTACCTTGATTTTGATCATAATCAACTCAGCGGTGGACTTGTTTTAGGCTATAGCTTAATTAACAAATACGATTGGGGCCTTGATTTATTAGGTACTAATTCGCAAGCCGGGTTTGACGAGCAAGGCTTAGGTATTTATAACGATGGCATTATTGAGCCACTGCGCGGTATCAAAAAACGTAACTATGATTTTGATACTGGCCTTCGATTAACACGTCGATTTGAAAACTCACAAATTTCCCTTGAATACTTACATGACATATCTGGTGCTCATAATGGCTGGGTGGCAAACGTATTTTTTAGTCATATTCAGCCTTGGCGTAATTGGGAGTTTCGCTCTGGTATTGGCCTAAGTGCCTACTCTGCAGATTTTACAAACTATTATTTTGGTATTGATAGCGATGAAGCAAACGCAACTCGCCCTATTTATCAAACCAATGCCAGTACCAGTATTATGTTTGAATTTCATGCTGAATATCCCATTAATCAAGATTGGGTCTTTTTAGCAGGCTGGTTAACGACGTGGTTTTCAAAAGAAATTGATGACAGCCCAATTATTTCCCAAGGATATCAACACAAAGCCAAGGTAGGCGTGCGTTATGTACTTTAGATTTTTTTACTGTTTATTGTTTAGTTATTCAGGCTCTTTGCTGGCAGCCCCAGTGCAAATACCCGCTCAATTGAGTGCAGTACCTGATACCTGTGTGGCCTTACGTGAAGGGCGTCACTGTTACGCCGATGTTGTTTTGTCATGGCAGCAAGTAGAAGTGGGAAATTATTGTCTACGCGATGCCACCTCAAAGTACATTATGCAGTGCTGGCTTAAACAGCGACAAGGTTCGTTTAATTATGCCTTTGACTCAACGCAAAGTATTTCGTTTGAACTATTTGACAGTAATACATCACAAGTCATTGCCGTCACAGAAGTAAAATTACAATGGGTGTATCAAAATAGGCAAAAAAAGCGGCGTTGGCGGTTATTTTAGTCACACACTATAAACATTATGATAGCTAAACATCATTTAGGTATGCGAAGAAAGCTTATGGATAATTACGGTACTATTTTACTGGTTGAAGATGATATTTCTCTTGCACAATGGGTCACTGAGTATTTAACAGAGCAAGGCTATGTTGTACACGTATGTCATCGAGGTGATGAGGTAATAAGCCAAGTAAAACGTTTAAACCCACAACTTATTTTACTCGACATTATGCTGCCAGGGCTTGATGGTATTAGTGTATGTCGTGAGCTACGTAGCTTTTATCATGCCCCAATTATAATGCTTACTGCCCGCGATGAAGAAATGGATGAAGTCATTGGGCTAGAAGTCGGTGCTACCGATTATATAATAAAACCAGTACGCCCTCGCGCATTGCTTGCACGCATTAAATCTGCCTTGCGCTACAGTAGCGACACGCCTAAAACCGATGATCAAGCAAATATGATCAATATCGGTCAATTAAGTATTAATACCGAGTCACGCAACGTTACCCTTAACCAACAGGATGTGAACATTTCAAGCGCAGAGTATTTATTACTGCATTACTTAGCCAGTAATGCTGGACAAGTTGTTTCCCGCGATGCGGTGTTTAAAGCAACCAAAGGCAGGGAATATGATGGCTTAGATAGAAGCGTTGATGTGCTTATTTCTGCCTTGCGTAAAAAGTTTAATGATGACCCACAAAAACCAGAAAAAATTAAAACCATTTGGGGACGTGGTTATTTGTTTGTGACTACAGCGTGGTAAGTTTTAATGCCTAAGTGCTTAAAATAATTAGCGCGATAGTAATAAAAGTCACTTCAATACACCCAGCCTATTATGGAATAGCATCAATGAAAAAGTTTTACATTTCACTACTAGGCAGTGCGCTGCTTTCAATTATTGTTTTAGGTTGGCTTATTGATGCATTTAGCCAACAAGCGCATGCGCCTTTGGATGAGTTTAGCGTACAAAGTCAGATTATTGTCGGGTTAAGTAAACAGCTCACGACACTAAAACCCGATGCTCGCCCACAACAAGTATCAAAGCTCGCCGCTGACTTTGACCTTATACTTAACTACAAATTAAATCAGTCTCTGGCACTGCCCTTAGCGCTATTAGATAAAATGCAAACCCAAGGAGGATTAATACTCGAAGACGAGCAAGGCTTTTATATGCTCTACACAAATGATGAGTTAAGTCCTTATCATTTAACCATGCGTTTAGATAAACCCTATGAGGCCACACAACGAAACGATATTATTTTAACGCTATTATTTTATACTGGCTTATGTGTTTTTATGGGTTTTATTATTACCCCTTTAGCAAAGCGCCTTACGGTGTTAAACGAAGCAGCAAAGCAATTTGCATCTGGTAATGTTAAAGCGCGTATTACCCCCTCTCGATTTACCTATATAAAAGATGTGGAACTGACCTTTAACAGTATGGCGAGTCAAATTGAAAAGCTAGTTGCTGAAAACAAGCTAATGGCCTCCAGCTTATCGCATGATATTAGAACTCCAATTGCTTGCTTACGCTTTGGTGTCGACGCCGCTCTTGATAGTCATGACGAGGGTAAAATAAAGCATTATTTAACTCGCATGGAAACCGACTTAGACCATATGGAGTCAATGCTAAAAAGCTATTTAACGTTTGCTACTTTAGAGCAAAATGCGAATAAGCTTACTTACTCATCAGCAAACCTTAAACAATACCTAAGTGATATTGTATTGCAACTTGAGCCTAGAATAACCTCTCGCTCGCTTAATATTTCTTTAGAATGTGATGATCATACCGTTTATGCTGACTTACATTGGCTGGCAAGAGCAATCACCAACTTAATTAATAATGCCTGCGACTTTGCAAATCACAGCATTCAAGTAACCGCTTCAGTACAAGAACGTTTTCTGGTGGTGAACATCGCCGACGACGGACCAGGCATTGCTCAAGAAAATAATCATAAAGTATTTAGCCCATTTTTTCGTGAACGCAGCCACCGTAATCGCAGTGATAATAGTTATGGCTTGGGGTTAGCAATCGTCGCCAAAGTTGCCGATTGGCATCATGGCACCGTAAAAGTGAGTAAAAGTGAACGGCTCTCAGGCGCCTGTTTCACATTAACCATCGCTCAGTTTGAACATTAATCAACAATGCAAAGATGCTCAATACAGCTGATAAACGAAATATAATTAAAAAAATTGTGCTATTTATAATCAAAATACGCACGTGTTATTTATACAGCTAAATAAAACGCAATAATTGTGCAACAGAGACAAATAAGCACTTTTTATTTAATTATAATTCCAGTAGATTGTCACGGCGTCGAAAAAATAGAGAAGCAGAATAATATGAGTGCAGTAAGAGGTGAGTTTAGCTCCCGCTTTGGTTTTATAATGGCTGCGGCAGGATCAGCTGTTGGCTTGGGTAATATTTGGGGTTTTCCGACCCAAACAGCAAGTAATGGGGGCGCTGCATTTTTAGTCGCGTATTTAGTACTGGCTTTCTTTTTAGCCTACCCCGCGCTAATGGCAGAACTGATGATAGGTCGCCATGGGCAAGCTAATGCGGTTTCTTCATTAACTAAATTAACCACGCGACCATGGCAAAAGCAATTTGCCTTTGCTGTCGGTTTTGGTGGTATTTTATGTGCTGGATTTATTTTAAGTTTTTATGCCATTGTTGCCGGTTGGATGTTAAGTGCCACTTTAGAACCGGTAACCACATTGGTCGGCGCTGATGCCGCCTCTTTATGGTTAAGTGAGCAATCGCTTACTCGTAATATTCTTTTCACTGTTTTATTTATTATTTTAACTGTTGCTATTATCAGCCGCGGTGTAGAAAACGGCATCGAAAAATGGTCTAAACGCTTAATGCCCGCTCTGCTCGGTATTTTGTTTGCCCTAATTGCCTACGTGATGACTCAAGAAGGCGCTGTTGAGGGGTTAAAAGCTTACTTAGTCCCTGACTTTTCTTCTATTTTTGACCCTACATTGTTAGTGAGTGCCTTAGGCCAAGCTTTCTTTTCATTGTCACTGGGCACCAGTGTGATGATTATATATGGCTCATATATCAGTAAAAAAGAAAACCTTGTGTCCCTTGGCGCGTATGTAACCTTAATTGATGTGTTTATAGCGTTTGTAGCGGGTTTATTGATCATCCCTGCTATGTACGTGGCACAAGCGCAAGGTGTTGAAATATTCTCTGCAACTACAGGTAAACTTCTCTCTGAAGATACTCTCGTATTTCAGGTATTGCCTGCCTTATTTGATGGCATGGGTGGTGTAGGTTTATTTGTTGGCTTTGCTTTTTTTGCATTGATGAGTATTGCCGCACTAACTTCATCTATTTCCATGTTAGAAGCGCCAGTGTCGTACACGGTAGAGCGCTTTGCGATGAAACGTGTTCAAGCAACGTGGTTAATAGGCGCTTTAATTGCCATAGTGAGCATTACCATAGTGTGTAACCTAGGCACTTTATTTGGCTTGGTGATCACCCTAACAACCAAAGTTGCACAACCTTTATTAGGGCTTATGTGCTGTATATTTGTAGGTTGGATCTGGTACAGATCGTCACTACTTAAAGCGATTCAACAAGGTAACCCTGAGGTGCATAATACGTTATTTTGGAAGATATGGCCTTGGTATACTAAGTTTGTATGCCCTATTGCCATTAGCTTAGTATTTTTACATTCCCTACTAAGCTAGTTTAAAGATGCATAAAAAAGGCCCACATCAGTGGGCCTTTTTAGTGGATCAATACTACTGCTTTAAAATCATATCCTGATGGGGTATGCCATCTTCTATATATTCATCACCAACACATTCAAAACCGAATGAGCGATAAAAATTCAGTAGGTAGGTTTGTGCGCCAATATAAATACCGCGAGTCGGCCATTGCGCCTTACAGCATGCTATTGCTTCATTGACTAACTGTTTGCCTAATCCAGAACTTCGCTGTGATTGAGCAACTAATACACGCCCTATCGCACTGTACTGAGCATCTTTTTCATAACAACGGGCATAGGCATGCACCGATAGCCCATCAAGTAAATAGACATGATGTGTAGTGTCTGCGATATCGTGATCATCAAGTTCGGGGTAAGGACATGCTTGTTCTACAACGAATACATCGACACGTTCACGCATGATTGAAAATAGGGTTTGGGAGTCGAGCGCAGAGAATGGCTCACATTTAAACGCCATTTAAACACCTTTTTTATTACAGGGGCTGCTTAAAGCCCCTATCACTTTGTTAAGCAAATAACCGTTCTAGCTGATCACATAACTGCGATAAATTAACATGGTCATGCTCTATGGTTAAATCAACATAGCCATCACTTCTAAACGCTCTGTCTAATTCAATCAATACATGGGTTTTATGCGCTTCAGGAATAAACGACAACTCAATTTCTTTTATGCCAAACAAACTGCGGCTATTAGGCTGATACTCAAGCTCTTGATAACATCCCGATACAGATTGAAAAGTAGGGGCACGTAAATGGCCTTGTTCTACATCGGCTTTAACTAAACTAAAACCAAGCTTTTCCATCGCTTGCATGCATGTTTTAACCGCTTCATTAGGATAAATGTGTAAATGGTCTTTATCTGTTGGATCAAGCGCAAGGTCAATATCAAGGCCTGTTTCTAACCATACATAAGATTGATTATAACCTGCATTAATTTCAGTTATAGGCGTTTCTGAGTGTAAACGGGCTTCAAACGGAATAGTTCTTACTTCACCGGGCTCAATAATACCAATATCGGTAATGCGCCACTGGTCAATCACATGATTAGTGAAATAATCACCGTCTTCACTCGCCACTTTTACACGGGTAACTAACATTAAGTCTAAACCGGTAATTTCTTGGCTCACATCACCTGCAGTAATTACAATTTGCGCGTTAAATAATTGCCCCGGCTGAAGATGCTCGGTCTCTAAAATAGTATCTACTTTGGCGGCACCAATGCCTACCGATGCTAAAATCTTTTTAAACATATTTTCTCCTTAAGCTAAGCAACTCTAATGTTTGCTTACGCTTAAACTCCTTCGTTATGGCATCTTAACCACATTTAAAAGCTCTTGTCAGCGAAAAACTGCTATTTACATGCTGTTTACCATAAAACTAGCCATATATGTGCATTTTTTATACACTAAAGCTACTTTACCTCTGCATAAACTGACAGTAGCAATCATTTGATAAATACTCACTATCACGTAACTAACTGCGTTAAATAAGTAGATTAATTGTCAATAAGCATTGTTTTTCGCTACACTACAGTGCCTAAAAAAGTGGTATTAATAACTATGGAACTAATTTATTTTGCTACCGCCTTCGTCTGCGGTTTTGGTATATACCAGCTAAAATTGCCGCCACTTATCGGCTTTCTTATGGCTGGATTTATTCTTAATTTAGCTGGTTATAAAAGCACGGAACTGCTGGAAACAATTGCATCTTTAGGGGTTACACTGCTACTTTTTAGTATTGGCCTCAAGCTTAAAATTTCAAATTTAATAAAACCTCAAGTCTGGGCTCCGGCCACCTTACATATTATTCTAAGCAGCGCTTTATTTAGTGGCTTTATGCTACTACTGGGTGTTTTTGCACTGCCATTATTCGTCGATTTAAGTTGGCAAAGTGCGCTGTTAGTTGGTTTTGCTCTGAGCTTTTCAAGCACCGTATTTGCGGTAAAAGTTCTTGAAGAGCGCGGTGAAATGGCAAGCCTGCACGGTAAAATAGCCATTGGTATTTTAGTTATGCAGGATATATTTGCGGTTATATTTTTAGCGGTCAGTACCGGTAAGTTGCCGAATATTTGGGCCTTAGGGTTAATTATTGCCTTACCTTTATTTCGCCCTGTTATGTACTGGGTGTTAAACCGCTCTAAACATGGTGAGTTACTGCCGCTATTTGGGTTTTTCTTTGCCTTAGTAGCAGGTTATAACGCCTTTGAATTTGCAGGTCTCAAAGGTGATTTAGGTGCTTTGATTGTAGGTATGATGTTCGCACCACACAAAAAAGCCGGTGAATTGTCTAAGTCATTGCTTAGCCTAAAAGATATATTGCTAGTTGGCTTTTTCCTAAGCATTGGTTTAAGTGCAGAGCTTACTGCCCACTCCTTAGTCGTCGCTTTAGTGCTGGTATTAATTATTCCAATTAAAACCCTGCTTTATTACATACTAACCAACCTATTTAAACTTCGTGCGCGTACCTCTTTGTTAACAGCATTTAGCCTAGCTAACTTTAGCGAATTTGGTTTGATTGTGTGTGCAGTTGCCGCATCTACCGGCATGGTTACCTCTGAGTGGCTTGCTGTTATTGCGATTGCGGTGTCGATCACCTTTGTAATTGCTTCTCCTTTAAATAAACGCTCTAACGAGCTATACGTTAAAATTGAACGCTTTTTATTAAAGTTTGAAAGCAAAACCCGCTTAGCTGAAGAGCTCCCAGTAAACTTAAATGACACAAAAATTGTTATTTTTGGTATGGGTAGGATTGGCACAGGTGCCTATGAAACAATAAACGCAACTCATCCGGATGTTGTTGCAGGTATTGATATTAAGCCTGAGGTAGTTGATAAGCATGTAAAGCGAGGTCGCCGAGTATTAATTGCCGATGCCACCGATCCTGATTTTTGGCAACGTGTTAACCACTCCCACGTTGAAATGGTAATGCTAGCTATGCCTAAGCACATGCAAAATATTTTTGCTTTAGAGCAATTACAAGCATCGGGTTATAAAGGGCAAGTAACGGCGATTGCCAACTACCCCGATCAGCAAAAAGAATTAGAAGAAATGGGAATAGACTCTACTTACAACTTTTACTTAGAGGCAGGTAGCGGTTTTGCAGAGCATGTAAAGCAAACCCTGTTTCCTTAATAGGGTTTAGATGCAAATAGATTGCATTTACATTCCTTTACATCTGCGTATTTTATACGTTTAAAAATAAGGTAAAATGTCTGTGTTGGTTTAGTAAAGCTAATACCTAAGTGTGTATTTAAATAAAATATACACAACTGGACCCCTTGCTTTTAATTAACCAATAAGATTCTCAAATTAGAGGGCCTACTCCCTCTATCAATAGGCTGTTACTTGCCCGTTACAGCCTATTTTATTTCTTTATTATCCCTTACACTTAACACCTCTACTCATAAAAGATGTCAATAATGGATCCTCAACAACTTAAAGTCGCCATTAATACCATTATGCCGTTTGGTAAATATGCGGGACGCCCCTTACTTTTGCTGCCTGAGCCTTATTTAGTGTGGTTTAAACAGCAAGGCTTTCCTGATAGCAAGCTCGGCTCTCAACTTGCAATGATGTACGAAGTGAAGCTTAATGGTTTAGAGCAAATGTTGATGCCATTACTAGAAAAAAATAGTAAATAAAATAGAACTTTTCTATAAGTGGCCTGTCTATCTATTTGCTACTTGTTGATTTTTTGGTTTTAAACCGCAAAAAAGCGCCTTTACGGCGCTTTTTTATTGTGTGGAATTTACTAGGGTCTGTTGACCTTTGCGGATTAAAATTTGTTCAAACTAGGGGCGGTTTAATCGCGGCGCGAGGTTTGTAACCTAGTGGGCTAAGTAAAAACCAAGCAACAAAGAGTAAATCGCCCCTAGGCAGAACCCTTCGGGCAGCGCCTGTTTGACATTGATGCTGCGTTATCGCCTATTTATGGGGAATACACCACATAGGCTCTGCCTTGCCTAAATACCAAACAGACTGCTGCAAATTCAACCTTGAAAGATCAACAGACCCTAGTCTAAGCTAATAATAAACTTAACCCCACCCAGTGTAGAGTCTTCAATCGTGCACTGCCCTTTATGCCATGACACAATTTTACTCACTATCGCCAGCCCTAACCCAAACCCACCGGTTTTTTTATCACGACTTTTATCTAAGCGTGTAAACGGCTTAAATACTTTTTCGCGCTCAGAGAAGGCAATACCAGGGCCATCATCTTCAACCACTAGCAGTAACTTTTCATCGGCACTACTTAAACTAATATGTACACTTTTCGAGGCATGTTTAAGTGCATTACTGATTAAGTTTTGCAGCACCCGCGACATAAAATGACTATCGCATAAGTAAATAAATTGAGTGGGGAGCGTTGTTGTTAGTTTAATACGGGTATCAAAGTTTACTTTTTCAATATTAGTTTTAATTAATGCAACGATATCGCAAGGGGCTAATTGTAGACTAGGTTGCTGTGTATCTAAACGGGCGTATTCCAACATTTCAGATACCAAGGACTCCAGTTCATGAATATCCATTTGCATGTCAGATAAATACTGCTGTGCTTTGGTATCGTGAGTTTTATCCTCGAGTATTGCAATAGCAAACTTCAACCGCGCTAATGGCGTTCTAAATTCATGAGATACAGAAGAGGTGAGCTCTTGCTGAGCACTAAGTAAAAACTCAATACGTTGCTGCATTACTTGCAATGTATCGGTGATGGGTAAGAAGAATGACTTTGAGCCATGGCTTAATTGAAAGTCTTGCGAGCCACCCACTGCCTCGCATGCATGACTCAGCTTTGCAAAGTCTCGCCACAACAAAAAGCTCCACAAACCTATTGGTAAACTTATAATAAACAACACCAGTAAATACGGTAACACAGTCCCGGAGCTGCTGTGTTTAACACCTACAGGGCCTACTTGTAGCAATTGTGAATTATTTAGCGTTACATACCAAACGATACGCTGCTGTTTATCATATAAATAAAGGTAATGGTTTTGAAATAGTTGTGCTTGCTGTTCTGGTGGGAGCACCAGATCTTGCAGGGCAATGACTTGGCTATCAAAATTATGTTTAAGCTGCTCAAGCCCATCTGGGGTTTGTGAAAGCAGCCATAAAGACTGCCCGAATTCGTCATCTAACAATACACTTTGCTGAGATTCATCATAGGGCCAAAACTGCTCTATAACGCCACTAACAATAAACAAAGAGGCAATAATATACACGTAAAGGCTTATAAATAGCTTTCCCATTAACCTAGCCTAATACCTTGCATTTATTACATATCCCAAGCATCAGAAACAAACAAATAGCCTTGCCCCCACACCGTTTTAATTCGGTAGGGTTTATCACTGTTATCACCGAGCTTTTTACGAATGCGTGATACACGAACATCCACCGTGCGGTCTAACCCGTCGTACTCACGCCCTATCATATGTTGATGGACATGCTCTCGACTGAGCACTTCACCAGCATTTGAAGCCAATAACCACAGCAATTCAAATTCATGAGAAGTCAGGACAATTTCAACATCGCTCAGCTTTACAATACGGCTGGTTTTATCTATTGATAAGTCACCAAATTGTAGCTCTTCAATTGCTTTAACGCTTGGCTGTCCACGGCGAAGTAATGCACTAATTCGAGCAAGTAGTACGCGCGGCTCTGCCGGTTTTATAACGTAGTCGTCAGCCCCGAGCTCTAAGCCTATAACTTGATCGAAGTCTTCACCCTTTGCTGTTAGCATTAAAATAGGGAGAGTGTATTTATCGCGTACTTGTCGACACACGCTAAAGCCATCTTTTCCTGGCAACATTACATCTAAAATGATCAAGTCGACGTGGTTTTCACTAAGATAAGGAAACACTTCGTCACCGCGTTCTAAAACGTCAACTTCTAAGCCATTATGCTCAAGATAGTCTTTGGTTAATTGTTGCAACCCTAAATCATCTTCAACAAGTAATATCTTTGGCATTTACTGCTCCTAAATTAAAAAAAGCTCCAAGGTGAGCGTAGCCGATGTTTTTTCTTAGCGTATGCGGTTTGCACTTCTATTTGCACACTCGCTAACGATACACCTGTATGGGGATTAATCAGGGAGTATATGGTCTCCACCTGAACACGCGCTTTATAACTAAGTTGGCCTTTTTTTGCACCTTGCCAGCATTGTAATTGTGTATCTTGTTGGTATAAACACACATCGCTAGCCGCTGACAGTTGCCACTTAAATTTTAACTCAAGATCACAAAATTCTTGTTGTTCGGAAACCACACAGACTTTGGGTGATACGTTAAGTGAAGAGGCTTTTGCAAAACTAACGTTGCTAAAAAATGAAGCTGCAAGCACAACCAACATAAAACACTTCATATTAAAATGTATGTTCGAATCCTATAAAGGCGGTCATTGAATAGTCATGTTCAAAAAGCGGGCTGCTATCCATTGCTGAATAGTCATAATAGGCTAAATGAAAACGAAGCGCGTTGACTTCATCTACAGGCCAACGGGCGTCGATTTTAGCATAAGGTTGCCAACTACTACCAACTTCTATTTCACCATAAATAGATTCAGCGCTATTTAAACCATAAAAATAGTTATTTAGTTGGGCTGATTTGTAATTAACGCCTAAAGTCGACTTTAACGTTAATTGCTTAAACTCATGATGATATTGCCATTGCAACGATCCCCTGTAGCCATTATAAACGCTGTTTACATCATGCAATAATTGCGCAGAAAATACTTGCTGCTGCTTTACAAAAAAATAGCTGATACCGGCATCAAGTGCGACTCGTCTTTTTTGTATATTATTTATATTTACTTGACGAGGTGAGTCAGTGTGTAGCGATTCTAATATCTCGTTCTCAGCGGTTGTTTTAAAGGGGAAAATATTTTGTGGATGCCAATCAATAAAAAAGCGTGACTCAGGGTTAATTTCTGACACAAAACTAACGTTATGTTGTTTGCTTTGTAAAAAAGAATAACCAAGGCGGCCATTATCAAAAAACCAATTTTGACCATAATAGGCCACTTGCGGAATAACAACTAAGGGGATGTTATCTGCACCATACAGAGGATTAGTGATCACCCCAACACCAACACTCACACTAAGGTTAAGCTCATCAGTGGATATATGTTGCTGCTTCTGAGCAATCGCATTAGTGCTTAATAGCACTAATAACAGGCATGTGTTTATTCTCAGATGGAACCGCATGAAGTTAATCGCTAGTTTATAAAGTGGCTTTGACCCTATAGTAGCAAGTAGTATGAACACAAGCTCTAGAGGGTTACAATCATTAACAAATTTGATACAAACAGAACACGTTTACATATCGGCCGCTATTTCGACCCGATTACGACCATGGGTTTTAGCTAAATAAAGTGCTCTGTCTGCCTTTTCAACTAATAAACAGCTTTTACTAAAGGGTTCCATTAAAGCAATGCCGAAACTGGCTGAAATATTACGTTTATTATTACTGTCTTCTTTTTTACGAATCGTCAATTTGGCAATGCTCAAACGAAGCTGATTACAAAATGCCATCGCATCATTAATGCTTTCAAAGTAACCCGTAATACAAAATTCTTCACCACCAAAACGATAAGCTCTGTATTGCTCTTGTACACTATTTTGCACTTTTTGAGCGACTAGCTTGAGTACCTCATCGCCTTTTTGATGGCCAAAATCGTCATTAAAACGTTTAAAATGATCAATATCGAACATAATCAACACCGCTAATTTACCGTGTTCATTTTGTGAAGAGGCGTGCAAACAAAACTCAACAATGTCTGTATCAAACTTACCGCGATTAAATAATCCGGTTAAGGAATCTTTATCAACCGCTTCTTGGGTCACGCTAAGCGCTTCTTTTAAATCTTTAATTTCGTTGTACGCTTGCGCTAATTTGGTTTGGAATCCACGGGCGTAATCTTGCATCGCAATTGATTCGTCAGTTAGGCGCTCAACGCAAGAAAGGATCTCATTAAATGAGTTAATACTAGAGAGCGTTTTTAATTCATTTTGTGAATCAACTAACGAGGTAGTAAAGCTTTTCGAATATTGAATGGAGTCACTAAGATCAAACTGCATTTGCTCTACGGTGCCATGAAACCTTTCAGACATTTGTTGAAAAAATGCAAGCTCTTCGTCATTAATATGCTTATTAAAAATTTCTTGGGCGGTTTGAGCTGAACACGTATTGTGCAAAGAGATGACTTTATCAAGCTCTGTGTTTAGTTGTGGGTTGTCGCCCTGTACATAACAGTACCAAATAGCATAATTTATTGGCGTTACAGGCATTTTGTATTTAACCATCAACGGAATGGCTTTTTTTAAACACTGGGCAGAATGAGCAAGTGAAACCGTATTATCCATAATTAAAACTCTTAGACATCACAACAAAGATGTTAATAAACACATAAATATTAGCGGTTTATATTAACAGTTTTTTATCATCCAACAAGCCTATATTATGTTTTCCCCCATATTTTGTGCAATATTCCAAAGTGCACTAATAGCAGGGTCGTTTAGTTCTTTATGTAATACAGCCAAACCAATTTTAAACCCTTGTGGTGGTTCGCCTTTATACTCTAAAACCTGAACCTTATCGTTAAGCGGACTATTATCGAGTACAATTTTTGGGATCATGGCCACGCCTAACCCTAAACTCACCATAGATACCATAGCTTCATGCCCTGCCACTTGCGCGTAAATTTTTCCTTGGACATTATTTTTTCGCCACCACTGCTCCAACCTTTGTCTTGAAAATCCTTGTTCAGCAACGATAAATTCAAGCTCAGACCAATCAATAGTTTCGCTACTAGTGGCTAATTTTTCTGTGATCGGACATTGAATAGTGGGTGCAATTAATACCAATGGCGAGTAGCCAATATCTACAAATGCAATTTGTGCTGGTAATTTACTTGGTCTGGCTGCAATGGCCATAGATTCATGTCCATCTAACACTCGGTTAATAGCCAAGGCGGGATCGCCCGTATTTAAGGTAATTTCAATATGCTGATGCTGAGCTCTCAGTTGCTCTAAAATATGATGCAAAAAACTGTAAGACGCGGTAACGGAGCAATAAAGGCTCACATTGCCATAAATATGTTGTTGCGGTTCGTTTAAATTAGCTTTAAACCGCTGCCAATGACTAAGTGTTGCACTGGCATACTCCTTAAATGCAACGCCTTCGCGGGTAAGCTTTACACTGCGATTATCACGCTGGAATAACATCACCCCTACTTCATCTTCTAACTGCTTAATATTACGACTTAAAGTGGGCGCACTTATGTGGCATAACTCACTGGCACGAGAGAAATGAAGCGTTTTTGCCAACGCCAAAAAGTAATTTAAATGCTTATGATCCATAACAACACCAGTATTTCATATTATGAAACACTTTAATTCAAATATATCATTTTACGCAAGAAAAGATTTTCCATATTGTTATTCCAAGCAAAGCAAAAGCAATGCATCTAACAAACTGAATTAATAGGAAACTTATCATGGCAAATTATTTTAATAGCTTACCTTTACGCGAACAATTAGCGCAATTGGCACAATGTGAATTTATGGGCGCAGACGAATTTAACGACGGTGTTGCTGCACTTAAAGGTAAAAAATTGGTAATTGTAGGCTGTGGCGCTCAGGGCCTAAATCAAGGCTTAAACTTACGTGATTCTGGTTTAGATGTAGCCTATACACTACGTGATTCAGCCATTGCTGAGCGTCGTCAGTCATTCTTAAATGCATCTGACAATGGTTTTAAAGTGGGTACATATGAAGAGTTAATCCCAACAGCCGATGTAGTACTTAACTTAACACCTGATAAACAACATACTGCAGTTGTTAATGCCATCATGCCATTAATGAAACACGGCTCAACCCTTGCCTATTCACATGGCTTTAATATTGTTGAAGAAGGCATGCAAGTTCGTGAAGACATTACCGTTATTATGGTTGCACCAAAATGCCCGGGGTCAGAAGTACGTGAAGAGTATAAACGCGGCTTTGGTGTACCTACATTAATTGCGGTTCACCCAGAGAATGATCCTCAGGGCCATGGCTTGGCACAAGCAAAAGCCTATGCAGCAGGTACAGGTGGTCATCGCGCGGGGGTACTTAAATCATCATTTATCGCTGAAGTGAAATCTGATCTGATGGGCGAGCAAACCATTTTATGTGGCATGCTACAAACTGGCTCTATTTTATGTTTTGATAAAATGATTGATAAAGGCCTTGATGCCGGTTATGCCTCAAAGCTAATTCAATATGGCTGGGAAGTGATCACAGAAGCACTTAAATATGGCGGTGTGACAAACATGCTTGACCGCTTATCAAACCCTGCAAAGGTTAAAGCGTTTGAGCTAAGTGAAGAGCTTAAAGTAATTATGCGTCCTCTTTATAACAAACACCAAGATGACATTATCGATGGCACATTTTCACGTGTAATGATGGAAGACTGGGCAAATGATGACGCTAACTTACTAAAATGGCGTGCTGAAACTGCAGAAACTCATTTTGAAAAAACCCCTGCAGGCGATGTAGAAATTGCTGAGCAAGAATTTTTTGACCACGGTATTTTAATGGTGGCAATGGTAAAAGCGGGTGTAGAACTGGCATTTGAAACCATGACAGCGGCCGGTATTATTGCAGAATCTGCCTATTATGAGTCACTGCATGAAACGCCGCTGATAGCCAATACTATTGCACGCAAAAAGTTATTTGAAATGAACCGCACTATTTCAGATACCGCTGAGTACGGCTGCTATTTATATAACCATGCCTGTTTGCCGCTTCTACAAGAATTTATGCAAGGTATTGATACTGATGTTATTGGTAAAGGATTAAATGAACAAAGTAATCAAGTTGATAACCAAACTTTAATTCAAATAAATACGGCTCTACGTGAGCACCCTGTTGAGAAAGTAGGCGCAAAATTACGCGGCTACATGTCTGCAATGAAAAAAATAGTTTAACCCAAGGGTCCTAGAACTTTCACTTGTTAGAAACCAAGCCCACTTGCATTTTGCTGTGGGCTTTTTTAAGTGCAAATTAATCATCAATAGCTGAAAATAAATAATGTGCTAAAATAATTCCCCTCATTGCCTCAGTTGTAAATATAAGCACTATCATGACGATACAAAATCTCTCTATTACTCAAAAAATAACAGCCCTTGGAAGCATTATTGCTATTTGTGTTGCTGTATTAATTGGTTTGACGTCTTTGCATAACTCAAAGAATATTATTGAGCAACGCATGATCGAATCTGAATTGCCAAGTAAATTGCAAACAATCAGTAATCATATTGGTGGCGAGATCAATGAACTTCTTGGTGCAGCACAGCAGCTTTCGGCAAATACCTTTATTTTAGATTGGGCAAATGCTGGCAACAACAACGACACGCTATTACTTAAAGAGCTCAATCGTTTGGTTGACCAATACGATCTTGCCACGGCTTCATGGGCGAATAAAAACACTGCACAATATTGGAATCAAGATGGCTTTTTACGTGTTTTAAAAAATGATGCCGCAGATGGCTGGTTTTTTGCTTTTACACAATCAAAGCAACCTTACTCAATTAGTATTTATCAAGAGTCTGAAAACGATGTAAAAATGTTTGTTAACCACCAACAACCTAATGGTTTAGGCTTGGCAGGCTTAGCAAAAAGCATTACAGATATGCAAAAGCTGCTACAACAATTTAAAATTGAGCAATCAGGGTTTGTGTTTATTGCCGATAAAAGTGGCTTAATTCAGCTACACAAAGATGCAGCTAAAGTCGCTAAGGTTAATATAGATAGTATTTACAGTGCTAATATTCATAACAAATTACTTGATGAAAATGGTTTTACTTTAGAAGAAGTAAATATTAACGGACAAGCGACGCTGATTGCTGCCACACCAATTAAAAACACCGACTTATTTGTGTTGGCTCAAGTACCAAAAAGCGAGGTATTCGCAAGTGTAAACACCCTCGAGTGGCAAATATTCACATTTACTATCATTACAGCACTTATCGCAAGCGTGATAAGTTACTTGTTAGCTCGCTCTTTAGCCTCACCGTTATCAAAAATGGCGGAGTTGTTTTCTCGTTTAGGCCGCGGTGATGCTAATTTAGCGTATCGTCTACCAGCATCACCTCAACCTGAACTCAATAATTTAACGTCAGGGTTCAACCAGTTTATTGAGAAAATAGAAACCGCCATTGTGCAAGTCGCTGATGAAAGCCATGGTATTCGTCAAAGTTCTGATCATGTCTTTGCGCAAGCAAAACAAAACTCCTTAGCGCTGGATAAACAAAAAGAGCAAACTATTTCAGTTGCTGCAGCGATCAATGAAATGGGCGCTACAGTGCAAGAAATAGCACAAAGTGCAGCGAATGCAGCTAAGTTAACCAACGATAGTCGCGATAATACCAAACAAAGCCATCAACAAGTATTACAAAGCCAGACGACAATCTCAGCCCTTGCCAGCGACATCGATGGTATTACCGAGCAAGTTGCACTGCTTTCTAAAAAAACCATAGACATTGCCAGTATTGTAGATTCAATTAGAGGGATTTCAGAGCAAACCAACTTACTGGCTCTCAATGCAGCCATTGAATCTGCACGTGCAGGTGAACATGGTCGAGGTTTTGCTGTCGTTGCTGACGAAGTAAGAGCGCTGGCGAATCGTACGTCGCAATCAACCACTGAAATTCAATCAATGATTGAAGAGCTCACTCAAATTTCAGATGATGTTGTAAATGATATTAGCCAATCAAAAAATAAAGCCCAACAAAGCGTTAGCGCAATGCAAAACTCGGTTGAGTTACTTAATACTATTACTGAAACAGCGAATGAAATTAACGATATGGCAACTCTAATTGCCACAGCCACCGAACAACAAAGCAGTGTAGTGAACGATGTGGGTCGTAGTATTGAGCAAATTAGTGAGATCAGTGATAAATCAATGAGTGAACAAATAAATACCGAACAAGCAATTCGTGATTTAGCCACCAGCGCACAAACACTTGATGCACTCGTTGCCACGTTTAATCAGCAGCGTTAAATAGTTTGTTACGTTTTAAATAACCTCTGTACAAAATAACCACTATACTTAAGTGTGTTTTTTGTACAGAGGTGTGTATGAGTGCTGTTCAAGGTAAACATTATTTACTGGCTGTCTGCTTGCTGAGTTTAAGTGCGTGTAGCACTACAAATAACGCCAATTTAAGCGTGCCAATCCCTATTATTACCCCCCCAATGCAACTTCAACAGCAGCCTATCGAGTCTGAGCAGCAAATATTTCAACTCGACCAGAGTCTCAAACAGCAATTAAGTGCTTATGTACAAAAAAATAAATCGGCTGATAAAATTGCCTATAGTCTACTTAGTTTTTTACTCACAAATGGTGATAACTCACTATCTTACCAATCTACTAGCACACAAACTGCATCTCAAAGCTATCAAAATTTAAATGCTAATTGTCTTTCCCTCTCTATTTTAGCGTATAGCTTAGCCGAACATTTAGGCCTTAAAGCCCGCTTTCAAAAAGTACATGTTCCTGAGTACTGGGCGTTAAATCAAGGATTTAATTTACTCACTGGGCACATCAACCTTGCCATAGACAATAAAACTAAGCTCAAAGACAGCTCACTTGTTTATCAGCGTAATAAGCGCTTAATTATTGATTTTGACCCCAATAGCCGACAAGCCCGTTTTGCAACCTCATCGCTGTCAAAAAACGAGTGACCGCCATGTTTTATAATAATAAAGGCGGTGAGGCACTGGTAAATAAACACTATGATTTAGCGTATAGCTATTTCAAAGCCGCAATTAATACCGATGCTTCATTTAGTGCTAGCTGGGGCAATTTAGGGGTACTCTTTAAACAATTAGATGATTTAAAGCAAGCGGAGCAAATGTACAGCTATGCTATTGCCTTAAACGCCAATGATAATACTGCGCAAGGTAATTTAGCATTATTATATAAACTTACAGATAGAGTAGCCGAAGGCGAAAAGCTATTGGCAAAGCTTGACAAAAAGCGCCAAGAAAACCCTTACTATCATATATCGCTTGGTAACAGTGACTATGTAAATGGTGATTACGCAAATGCAATTAGCCATTATAAAAAAGCAAACGCTATGTCACCGACACTTCATGAAAGCCACTTTGGGCTAGCGCGCAGTTATTTTGAATTAAATAATATAACTAGAGCGGAGTTTCATTTGCGTAAAGCTAGAAAAAAAGCAGACTTTGATCATGAAAAACAGCGCTATGACAATAAGCTTATCGCATTAAAGTCACTCACCGCTAAGGCGAATCATCATTAAATTATTTAGCTTAACCTGTATCATAGTTTTTATAAGTTGGAGCGGCCTTTGTAAACAGATTGAGCCGCAATTATTAGCTGATTTAACTATATTAACCAGCTCGGAGTTAGCTGGTAGAAAAACGAATAGCCAGGCAGCCTTGCTCACAAGGGAGTATTTAAAAACACGCTTCAAAGAGCATCAACTTACAGTAAGTGAACAACCTTTTACTTATTCCTCAGGGCTGTTCTCTAGCGCACAAGGCGTTAATATTATTGCCACTAATACTGTAAAAGATTTACCTGTAATTGTTATTACTGCGCATTATGATCATCTAGGTCTAAAAGCAGGAAAATTACACCCAGGTGCTAACGATAATGCCTCGGGTGTTGCTGCATTACTTTATTTATCGAATGCGCTAACGGATTCTTCTTCATATCGTTTTATGTTTGTTGCAACAGACGCTGAAGAAAATGGTTTACACGGCAGTGAGCACTTTGCTAAAACAATACGCCAGCTCCCGATTGTTTTAAATATTAACTTAGATATGTTGGCAATTAAAAAGTCACATAAGCGTTTATACGCGCTAACAAGTCGATCTTTAAAAGCCCAGCTTAATCCGTTATTTACTCAGATTAACGGGGACAAGATCAAATTAAAGCCTGTTTATTCATCACGAAAAATGAGCCGACTCACCAACACGAAACAAATAGATTGGCGCAGAGCCAGCGACCATTATTCATTCGCTAAACAAAAAATTCCGTATGTGTACTTTTCTATGGGGGCAGATAACTACCACCATAGTGCCAAAGATACGCTCGAAAATATTAACACTCCCCTCTATCAAGAAGCCGTATTGCTAATTGAGGAATTTATTAATCAGCTTTTGACAAACCCTGAGGTATTCAGCCCCCCCTTAAAAGCAGCAACGTAAGCCTCTTTTTTTGCCCGTGGAAGTTTTTTAATCGCATATTCTAATTTACTTGCGTCGCTTTTAGTCCCAACTTGTTGCTGATGAATGAGCACCAGCGGTCCTTTCCCTTTGAGGTTTTTTGCCCCTTTACCCGCTTGGTGCGTTGCTAAACGACGCGCTACATCAACTGTAATGCCGGTATACCAATGACCAAACCGTGTTTGCACAATATACAGTGACCAAACAGCCGGTTTACTTTTACTATTGCACAACTCATCGTTTAAACTTTTTTGATTATTAATGGTCAAAACCTCGCCTTAACGCGCTAAACAAAAACAATTACTCAAAAGGGTTTTACCTTGAGTGACTAATCGGTATCATGCAGATTATAAAAAATAAGGATCACAACTAACAATGCAGTCGTTAAAAACTTTTTCTCTTTGGCTTATTGTCGCTTTAACGCTTAGTTCAGCCGCAGGTTGTTCTAGCTGGGTGTACAGAATCAACATCCCTCAAGGTAACTTTTTAGAACAATCAGACGTTGATAAGCTTCGCGTTAATATGACTCGCGAGCAAGTAATTTATGTACTAGGCAGACCGATTGCCGAAGACGCCTTCGATAAAAATACCTGGCGTTACGTTTATAGCTTTAATAAAGGGCGCGCTAATGAACAATATAAATCATTAGTATTAAACTTTGAAAATGAAAAGTTGGTAACGGTCTCTGGTGACTATGAGCAACCAGAAAACTTTACAACCCCTTTAGAGCAATAAGCCATTTGGGTTTAATTTAAAAAGGTGAGCATGGCTCACCTTTTTTGTATCTAACGATCTAACGGTCGGCCACCAGTTACTTTATTTGCGCGGCCCTCTTCTTTGGCTTTTTCGGCGCGCTTTCTGCGGGCATCTTTAGGGTCGGCAATTAATGGGCGGTAAATTTCAACTCTATCGCCGTCTTTAAGCTCATGATTAAGCTTTACCGTTCTGTTCCATACACCTAAAGTTAAAGCGGTTGCATCAATTTCAGGGCACTTCTTAATAATACCTGATTGGATCACCGCTTGCTCTGCGGTGGTACCTTGGAATACTTCTATATTTAACGTGGTTGCTTTCGTTGGCAACGCAAACACAATTTCAATATTGATCATGCACGCTCTCCATATACCGCTTTTGCACGTTGAGTAAAGGCACTCACCATATTTTTAGCTACATCATTAAAAATTTTACCAAACGCAAGTTCTATTAACTTACTAGAAAATTCAAAGTCTAGCTGTAAATGCACTTTGCACGCATGCGCATCTAATTGCTGAAAATGCCAGCGACCTTGTAAGGTTTTAAAAGGCCCATCGACCAAGCGAAGCATCACTGTTTGCTCATCAATTAGCGTATTTTCAGTGGTAAACCATTTTTTTATACCGGCTTTAGATATTTCTAAACTGGCGGTCATGTTATTATCATGCTGCTTAATAATTTTTGAGTCTGAACAATTAGGTAAAAACTGCGAATAAGCTTCTACATCATTGACTAGATTAAACATCTCTTTAGTGCTGTACATAACCAGCGCACTTTTCTCTATTTGTGGCATACTCACTCCCAACTGTGTGCAGGAATTTTAGCAAGCTTTGTGCGTTTCCCCAAACTTTCATCGCGCTTAAATGAATCCTTCG
>NZ_JBQKUL010000031.1:0-51423 GCF_054968565.1 Pseudoalteromonas sp. G5_S1_54_S4
CATGCCTAGATGGCAGAAATCCTTAGATAGTTGGACGCAATCAAGTTTTAATTTTACTATCAAAGTTGATTATTCAGGTAGTAACTTAGCATTAAAAATTGCTTATGCGAATAACAATAATAGCTACAACAACGTAACCGATATGGGCTTTGGTTTTAGTCAAATATTACCAATATTAGTTAGTCTTTGGTCTGTATCATCTGGTTATGAAAGAATAAAGAATTTTGATTACACAAACCAAGTCATATTTGCAATAGAGCAGCCCGAACTACATTTACACCCCAAAATGCAATCTAAAATGGCCAAAATATTTAGTGAATCTATAGCATTAGCTAAATCAAATAATATTAACTTAACGTTATTTATTGAAACTCATAGTGAGGCTTTGATAAGTAAATTTGGTGATATGATTTGTTTAGGCGAAGAGATGCCTGAAAATGTAAGTGTCAGACTTTTCGAACAAAACAGACAAACAGGGATTACTGGACTTAGAGAGGCTGAATTCTCGAGTGATGGTATATTAAATAATTGGCCCACAGACTTTTTTGCATATTAAAACTATGATAATCATTTTAGATAAGTCAATATTTGATGCATACAAAGATCGAATTGATGTACATATAATAGATGAACTGATTGAGGATATTTGTAAGCAAAGACGCAAAGGGAAACATCTGATTTTTGCTAATAAGAAAGACATCTTACAACTAATATCGGACGAAAATCTAAGTCGCCTGCAAAGTGCTACATTGCAACAAGTCAATAAGGAACTGACAAGTTTTGATAAAAGTCTTTTAAATGAATGTATGAGTGTTGAGTTCTTTCATCCGAACTATCTGACTGGTGAGCCTAAAACCGGTAGGCATGTTATTGATATTACTTTGATAGATCTAGAGAAAGACATTATACCATTGCCTAATCTTGTTTTAGAAAACTCCAAAGACGATATTATTTTTTCTGCTATAGCTTCTTATACTTTGAAAAAGAAGTCACTTTCTAACTTTAACTTAAATTATCAGGTACTTCATGGTGGTGGCAACACTATGATTGAGGTTTGTCGAGATTATTTGAATGTAAATCCATTAACGTTTGCAATTTGTGACAGTGACAGAAGGACACCATTATGTAAATCAGGTGAAACTTCTAAAGGAGTCCTTAGAGTATTTGATGCCTTTAAACGTCACGCACAGTTCCATGAGATGTTAGTGCATGAGGTCGAAAATCTTATTCCTGTGTCATTTTTGAAAGAAATAGCTAGAAAAGAGCAATTGCCAACTTTGGAATTTTTAGACTTTTCGATGGAGGAGTATCCAGAAAGCTATTTTTACTATGATCTGAAAAATGGGTTTAAATATTCACAAGTTTGGGATGAAGACAGCGATATATCAAAGTATTGGAAGTCTATTTATGAAGAGTATGCTAAGAAAAATGATTTATGTTACTTGGCACTTTCTAAAAAACAGCTTCCTTTAGATGAAAATGATAATGTTATATTTAATAAGCTAAGCTCATTACTTCCTCACGCGATAAATAATATTCCTTATTCTGATAGCTCTAAGTTTAAGCCTGAGATTTTGGAAGATGCATGGTTAGATATAGGAGAGAAGTTAGTTAGTTGGTTTATATCGCCTAAACCGATCAGAATATAGTTACTACTAGAAACCAAAGGTGCCAAACCTTGACTACACATCAAGTACCTAGGTTTTAAAGTCGCTAAAAAAACGAAAGAATCAAAGGGTCACCCATTAGAAAGTTCCGGTCAAGCAGGCAGCTGTATTTTCTTGATCTTTTTATTCAAAAACCAAGTGTTCTTTCTGTTTAACTCTATTTTAATATGACTACGCATCCAGCAATGACATCGATTGTCGTGAATATGCACAATTGCTTGGATAAAGAGGGCTATGAGAATTAGATCGCTTTAATTAAGGCCCTTGGCTTTTGCCTCAGTCATCGTTTAGTACCAATGTCAGTCCAGTTTCTGGCTGTGTTTACACACTGCGCTGTAACAATTCTGTGGTTTATGTTTGCACATAACGAACCCTTTTGTGGCTCAAACATTGGGCATATCCAGTATTTAAACCCAAGGGGTCACCCATTAGAAAGTTCCGGTCAAGCAGGCAGCTGTGTTTTCTTGGTATTTCATTTAAAAAACCAAGTGTTCTTACTTTTAAACTCAATTTTATTAAGTGCTTAGTATTGATTAAAAAGTACAATAGTTAAAATTTATTTATTTTGATTTTATATCTACAAGGAAGTTGTTTATATGAGTGATGTAACGCCATTCTTATATATTGCTGTTATGGCTTTTTATTTTTTACACAAAAACGAAGAAGGTAAAATTCTAGTACCGATCTTTGCTTTTGCAGCAATACCGTTATTTAGTAATGACTACTGGCTGTGGTTTAAAGTGAGTATAGGGCTGAGCATCTATGTTTTAATGAGAAATCAAAGGGGTCAAGTCTTGACTTCAGACATCTAAGGTCTAGATTTATAGTTTACAGCTTATTGAGTGAATCGCTATGTCTAGGCCGCTGCGAATAGAGTACGAGAACGCATTTTATCATGTGATGAATCGCGGAAGAGGGCGTGAAAATACCTTTTTGAGTGATGACGACTTTAAACATTTTTTATATTGCATTGAGCAAGCAAGCCTTCGATTTAATATTGAAGTGCATTCATATTGTTTAATGACCAATCATTACCACCTGCTAATAAAAACTCCCGATGCTAATTTAGGCCGAGCCATGAAGCATATTAATGGCCTTTATACTCAATACTTTAATAGAACACATAATACAGATGGTGCGCTGTTTAGAGGACGCTACAAAGCTGTGTTGGTGGATGCTGATAACTACTTATTGCATGTTAGTCGGTACATTCACCGTAACCCAATTGAAACGAGTACACCGTTGGTAGAAGACCTTGCTAAGTATAAATGGTCTAGCTATTCAGCTTTCATTAAAAGGGTAGCGACGCCTAAATGGCTCGTTCGAGATTTTATATTTTCACTGCAAGGCAAAAAGCGTAAATATGCTGCTTATAAACAGTTTGTTGAATTTGAAAATAATAAAGAAATAAGCGCTTTTTATATTGCTAAAAAGTTGTTGTCGGTTTTGGGTTGTGAGGACTTTATTGAAAACATAAAAGACTATATTGCCAAGTCAGATAGCGAAAGAAAGCTTGTTACTAAAAAGCACTCGGCAGATGATGTAATTGCTTACTTAGCTCAACACTTTAATGTTGAAGTTGATGAGATTATAACGGTTAAAAAGGGGCGAAAAGAGAAAAACTTACCACGCTGGTTTGCTATTAAATTATGCCAAGATTTAACGGGATTAAATTTGCAGGCTTTAGCAGCTGTTTTTAATGTTGAACACTATTCGGCAATATCGAAAGCTGTCGGTAGGTTGAATACATTAATGGTTGAAGATAAAAAGGTTAAATTACAATACGGAAAACTTCGAGATTGTTTGATGTCTGAAGTCAAGATTTGACCCCATTTGGTTTCAGAAGTCAAGATTTGACCCCATTTGGTTTCATATCGAAAGCTGTCGGTAGGTTGAATACATTAATGGTTGAAGATAAAAAGGTTAAATTACAATACGGAAAACTTCGAGATTGTTTGATGTCTGAAGTCAAGATTTGACCCCATTTGGTTCATTTGGTTTCAAGTGCTCGAGAGTAATGTAATAACACCGTTTGTGCAAAGAACAGCTGTTTCATTGCCGCCAGCAGTTATGCTTGGTGGGCAATTATTGATGGGCGCTATGTTTGGAATTCATGGCTTAGCGCTTTCAACGCCGTTGTTAGTATCAATTATTGTCACAGTGCAGATGCTCTATATACGGGATGTTTTAAAAGAGAAAATCCAACCATTAGGGCAGTGATACGTTAAAGAAAGTGGCAGGTTATATAAATATAATTTGCCACTTTTTATGCCTATTAATTAACAAGTTACTCTTGTGTAGCCAACATAAAACATATTGGTTAGATGGCTGTTTAATGTTGAGCGGCGAGGTTTGCTTTTACTCTGCAGCATGGGGTAAAACAAATGAGAGTGTGGCTAAATGCTCTGTTTTATCAAATACATTTAAATTTGTGCTTTTTTCGTCATAGATTGCGGCTACTACGTTTAAGCCTTGGTTACGCAATGGCAATGTGACCAAGCCGTCATCATTACTAACTATTGGCTCTTGATCTGGGTCGTTTACTAAATCATTGATTACTTTAGCGCCTTGAACAGCTTTACTATTGAAAGTTATGCGGTAGCTGACTATTGCGCCTTTTTGATCTGAAAATTCGTTACCTACAGGTAGGATTTGTAATTGCTGATTTTTAAGTGCAGGTACTTGGGCAAGCGGGCCACGCAAATGTACTGCGTACTTTTTAGTATGTTCGCTTAATAGTGCATTGGGGATTTCATCTCGACCTTTAGCAAACCATTCACCTTCTTTTGTTTTACTCCACAACCCATTATCGAGCATACCAGTAACCGCATAAACGCCTCTATCACTTAGCAGCATCATAGGCCCTGATTCAATAAGTTTTACGTTTTTTTGTTGCCAGTTTTTACTATAGCCAGTAATGCTTTTAATTTTATTTTGTCGTTTTACGGTATCTAAATCTTGTGCGCCTTCGCCATATATAAAAGCTACCTGTGATGAGCGCTCTGCAAACCATATTGCATGAGCCTGTGCTTGTTCGCTGTATGCGCTTGATATTGAAGTGACTAATGCCATGCAGGCGAAAGGTAATATTTTCATTTTTTTCTCTAAATTTAAGGAGGTATTTATTTTTCGATGTTGAATACGTTTAACTCAAAAATAAAAACAACCCCTAATAACTTTGTAAAATTTGTTGCTGTAGGGTAGCTCTTTTTATTCTGCTTGTATATTATTGAAAATAACAATTATTACCATTTGTATTTCGTGCTTGTTTAATCGGTTCTAGTTAAAAAATTTTTTAGTGAAAACTTAACCGATTAAGCTTGTATGATATCTAAGAGATAGAATGAACTTAATAAATCGATACCAAATATCAGCCCTAACAATTGCTATAAGTACCATTTTAGCGCCTTCTGTATACGCAGCTTCAGCATCAGATAACATTGAGAAAATAGCGGTTTCGGGGGTTAGACAAGCTTTTCGTGGCGATGTGCCTTTAAGCGAGCAACCACAAAGTATTGAGTTTATATCAGCAGAAAACCTCGATGACGCAGGAGTGACTACACTCACCGATATATTTGATTTAACGCCGAGTATTTCTGAACAAAATGATTTTGGTGGATTGTGGGAAAGCTTTGCAATACGTGGGTTAGTAGGCGATGAGAATATTCCTTCAGGCTTTTTAATTAATGGTTTTTCATCGGGTCGAAGTTTTAGTGGTACCCGCGATACTAGCAATATTGATTATGTAGAAGTGATGAAAGGGCCTGGCTCAGCTCTTTATGGCCGTTCTGAGCCTGGCGGTACTATTAACATCATCACTAAAAAACCACAGTTTGAAGAACAAGGCTCTTTGAAAGTATCTGCAGGGAGCTGGCAAAGTTATCGCGCTGAAGGCGACTACACTAATGCAATTAATGATCAAGTTGCTTTTAGAATAAACGGTGCAATTGAAGACGGTGAGGGTTTTAGAGACTACCACGAAAATAAAAAAACAGTGATCACACCTTCAGTTCTTTGGTTAATATCTGACACAACAAAATTAAATTATGAACTAGAGTATGTTGATCAGAGTGTGACGTTTGACCGTGGTATTGTTGCTCTAGATGGGAAGATAGACGCATTACCTATTGAAACGTTTTTAGGTGAGCCAAGCGACAAACCAACAGAGGTTGATGCGATTTCTCATCAACTGACCTTTGAGCATCAAATAGGGCAATGGTCACTTTTAAATGGGCTTAGCTATAGCGATTCTAAATTTATAAGCGAATCGAGTGATGCTGAACTCGCCCCTAGCAGGCAGCTTTATTTTACTGATGGCGAAACCTTAAGTCGGCAACATAACGAGCGTGATTTTCAAACTAAAAATATTTCAGCCCGCACTGAGCTAAGTGGTAGCGTTACTGCTGCTGGGTTTACCCATCATTTATTAATAGGTGCCGATGCCAGCAAGTTTGATTTTGATAAACTTTGGTATAGATATCGCCCTACGCTTGAAGATACGCGCTATGCCATTAATATGTATAACCCCGTGTATGGGCAAACAGCACCCGAAGGCTCACTTTTATTTAACAGCACTGAAGTACAGCACAGTTACGGGGTTTATATTCAAGATCAAATCGACATCACTGAGCAGTGGAAAGTACAAGTAGGCGGTCGTTATGATTGGTTTGATCAGCAAATAGATAATCATATTAATCAAAGTCAGTCTAAAAGCAATCAGAGTACATTTAGCCCACGAATAGGCTTGGTGTATGCTTACTCAGACGACATACAGTATTACAGCAGTTACTCGGAAGGTTTTAGGCCAAACAGTGGTTACGATATAAATGGTGATGCATTTGAGCCAGAATCGACAACCTCTATTGAGGCGGGTGTTAAATTTAGCACCGATACCCTAAATGGTAGCTTTACAGTATTTAGCGCCGAAAAAAGCAATATGTTGACCACAGATTTGCAAGCAGGCGTGTCGACGGCGTTAGGCGAGGTAACTAGCGAAGGCGTTGAGTTTGATTTACACGGTTATATTACAGAGCGCACCTCATTTGATTTTGCCTATACCTACACCGATGCAAAAACAGCAAACGACACGGTTAATACAGATTGGTGGGTAAAATTACCAAAAGGTAGCCCGTTACTTAATATTCCTAAACACAGTGCAAATGCGCGTATTAAAAGAGAATTAAATGATTTAATCGATTTAAATGCACGCGTTGGTATAGCTGTTCAGTATGAGGGGGAGCGCTTAGGTGAAACCATAGACCCTACGTATTACTTACCTTCGTATACGCTGGTGAATTTGTTCGCAACTTACAACGTTAATGAAGATGTGATGGTACAACTGAACATTAATAACGTGCTTGATAAAGAATATTACTCAAATTCTTACTCTGCAATTTGGACTCAACCCGGTGAGCCAGTTAATTATAAGCTGAGCTTAAAATATAGCTTTTAATTTATCCTTGGGGCAGGCTTAACGATGCTTGCCCCATCACTTTATTCAGGCTGTGCACCTGTTCCAAGTAAAGTGTCAATATAAGCGAGCTCTTCGCTAAAAATACCACTAAAGAATGCAGATTGTTCAATTATTACAGCGTCATTAGGCTGGGCTTTGTAGCTTTGCTGGCACCTGGCAAGTTCACGGGTTAACCAGGAGCACTCATTACTTGCAGTGTTTATAGCTGCTTTTAAAAAAGAGGGCCATTTGATTTTTTGTAAATTAAAGCGATAGAGCATTACAGCGATACAGCCATAGGCTTGTTGTTCTTGTGATGGTGGGTTATCACTCGTTACTACGTCGCTGTTTAACAGTTTACTGTTGAACAGTGCTTGTTGCAGTGCGACCTGTTGTGATTGACTTAAAAAGCTTGTTGTCATAATGCGTGAGTAGCCCTGGTTACAATAGAAAATAGCATTTTGTATTAAAGGCTAAGCAAGGCGTTTTATGACTCATGCAGCACCGAAAAAATGCAACAACAGTGATAACAAAATTGGCCTGACTCTTTACTGAATTATTAAAATACAATTGTAATTGATTGGATAGTTTTGAAGTATATTAGCATCAATATTTTAATATCAATGCAGCGCATAACTGAGTTAGGTAATTGACTAAATAATCACTATTAGATGCGTTTTTAAAGGAATAAAGATGTTTTTATCATTTTTTAAAAATCTTTTATATTGTTTATATAGTAATTTAATCGGTCAAATCTATCACTCATCCGCAGAGACAGATGTTATTGCTTAAGGTGCTTTATCAGTTGAGTTATCAATCTGCGCTAGGTGTTACTGAGAAATAAGAGTTATATACTTTATCAAGGTGTGGGCGTTATGCAGTAAGCCGTTTAAAGAAACTATGCCCAGATAAAGCGAGTAAATTTTTATTACCTAAACTGACATGTACAAAAGCAGAACGCTATTTTAAATAAGAATAAAGCCGAGTAACATTTACGTTCAAACCTTTCTGCGCCCTCAATAAAGACAAAGTCCTCACTAAATCTATCATTGTAAAAATACAGTAATAATGAAAATAAGAATAAGCTGATTGCTTAGTAATTGAATAAAATGATGCTCTGAGGAAAGCTTACATTAGTTGTGTAATTTTTATAGTTTGTATTGGTAAAATATTTTCACTTCTTTCTTAGTTATTGATTTTAAAGCTATTTGGTTATGGTCTTTTTTTTGCTTGGTTATTGTTTTTTAACCCTTTAAAAATATAGCAATCAAAAAATCATTTAAGGAAGAAAAGTTATGGCAGAGTCATTTAAGTACGCAAATAATAAAGGACATGCAGGAGAGCTTCATCAAAAAGCTAATAAAGACCATCCCGTAATGACAACCGCACAAGGTTGCCCTATCAGTGATAATCAAAATTCATTAAAAGCTGGTCAACGCGGACCAGGACTATTGGAAGATCATGTGTTACGAGAAAAGTTGTTTCACTTTGATCACGAGCGAATTCCTGAGCGAGTTGTTCACGCAAGAGGGTATGGAGCACATGGTTACTTTGAAACGTATGATGCTTTAGATGATTTGACCTCTGCTGATATTTTTCAACGTAAAGGTGAAAAAACACCTGTTTTTGCACGCTTTTCAACAGTGGCGGGTAATCATGGCTCGCCTGATTTAGCACGCGATGTGCGAGGTTTTGCCGTTAAGTTTTATACGCAGGAAGGTAATTGGGATCTGGTAGGCAATAATATCCCAGTTTTTTTCATTCAAGACGCGATGAAGTTTCCCGACCTTATACATAGCGCAAAAGCAGAACCAGATCGTGGTTTTCCACAAGCGCAAACAGCCCACGATAATTTTTGGGATTTTGTAAGTTTGTCGCCAGAATCCATGAACATGGTTATGTGGGCAATGTCAGATAGAGCTATCCCGCGCTCATTAAGGTTTATGGAAGGATTTGGCGTTCATACTTTTAAGTTTATTAATGCACAAGGTGAAGAAAAATTTGTTAAGTTCCACTGGAAACCTAAAGGCGGTATGCAGTCAGTGGTTTGGAATGAGGCATTGAAATTAAATGGCGCTGATCCTGATTTTCATCGTCGTGACATGTGGGAATCAATTAATAATGGAGACTATCCGGCATGGGAGTTGGGCATTCAAGTATTTGATCAAAAATTTGCTGAAGAGTTCGAGTTTGATGTTTTTGATGCCACTAAACTGATACCCGAAGAGCAAGTACCAGTTAAAATTATTGGTAAAATGGTGCTCAATCGAGTCGTAGACAACTTCTTCGCAGAAACCGAACAGGTTGCATTTTGCACACAGAATATAGTACCAGGACTTGATTTTACTCCTGATCCTTTATTGCAAGGCCGTAATTTTTCTTACCTAGATACACAAACCAAACGCCTAGGTGGGCCTAATTTCACACAAATTCCTATTAATGCAGCAAAATGCCCGATGAGACATTTTCTTCAAGATGGCCACATGGCAATGCAGAACCCTAAAGGCCGGGTTAATTACGAACCTAATTCATTCAGCGGGGGTGAAAACAACCCGCGAGAGTGCCCTGTACACGGATTCAAAAGCTCAGAATCTGAAACTGACGGTGGTAAATTACGCTATCGCTCAGAAACATTTAGTGATCACTATAGCCAAGCACGACAATTTTATTTAAGTCAAACCGACGTTGAGCAAACGCATATTCAAGACGCTTTAATTTTTGAGTTATCTAAAGTAGAGCATTTACGTATCAGAGAACGCGTGGTTTCTCATCTGTTAAACATTGATAACAAGCTTGCTGAGAAAGTTGCATTGGGTTTAGGTTTACAAACTATGCCAGATGCGGCAGAAGCGGCGCTTGATACCCGTCAAGATTTACCAGTGTCTGATGCGCTAAGCATTTTAAAAAATGCGCCAAATACATTTAAAGGCAGGAAGCTTGGTATATTAGTAAGTGATGGTTTTGATGCTGAAACCTTTAATTTATTAATACAAAGCCTTAAAGAGGAAGGTGCAAGCCATGAAGTTATTGCGGCTCAAGTTGGTGGTGCTAAAAATAGTAAGGGCGAGATTGTTGAGGCCGATCAGGTGATTAACGGCGGACCTTCGGTGCTTTACGACGCAATAGCTCTGCTTACCACTAATGAAGGCGCCAAAAAGCTTGCTGAAATACCGGAGGCGAAAGATTTTGTCAGTGATGCTTATGCACATATGAAGTATATCGGCTTTAGTGATAAAGCAGCTCCTTTAATCGAGGCTACTGGTTTAAATGGACAACTTGATGATGGCTGGTTGGATTTAAATAAAATTTCCGCAAGTGAGTTTGTCTCAAAAATTCGTAACCTTAGGTATTGGAGTCGATAAATCGTATAACAAGGGCTAGTGAGAACTAGCCCTTGTTATTGATGGCACCGTTTTATTTGAGGATTACAAAAATTTAAAGGAATAAAATGAAACTAATTTATGTCGATGATAACTTGCCGGGCATAACTCGAAAGAGGCATGAAAACCAATGGGTTTATTATGATCCTGCAGGAAAGAAAATACATGATAAAGATGAAATAGAGCGGTTAGACAGCCTCGCTTTTCCCCCCGCATACAAAGATGTATGGTTATGCCCAGAAGAAAATGGGCATATTTTAGCTACTGGCTACGACAACAAAGACCGCAAGCAATACTTTTATCATCCCGAGTTTAGGGAGCAGCAAGAGCTTAAAAAGTTTGAAGCATGTGTTTTATTTGGAAATAAACTGCCTTTGTTAAGAGCAAAACTATCGGAATATTTGCGAGGTAATGAACTTGATTGCCAGCGCACAATTGCAGCCGTTGTACGTTTAATGGACCTTGGAGCTCTGCGCGTTGGTTCTAAAAAAAACGCCAAACATAACAATAGTTTTGGTGCTACGACATTACGTAGCCGGCATGCAAAACTAACGGGTAAAAATATTCGCTTAAAGTATAAAGCAAAATCCGGTAAGCAAAGAGAAGTGAATATAACAGATAAAGTGCTTAGCTCTATCATACAGCAGTTGCAAGATTTGCCTGGGCAGAGCTTATTCCAATATATCGATGAAGGCGAGTGTTGTGATGTTACCTCCAAAGAAGTGAATGAGTTTATTCAAAGTGTTATGGGTGAGCAGTTTAGTGCAAAACATTTTAGAACATGGCGGGCCAGTGTTTTGGCATTTGAAGTCTTACATAAATCAAACGGCCAGCTTTCGCTTAAAGATATGTTAGGTAGCATTTCAAGTAATTTAGGGAATACCCCAGCAATAGCTCGTAATTCATATATTCATCCAAAGTTGATTGAGCTGTGTAAAGGAGGTAAAGAAGCTCTAAAGGACTTTAATAACTTAGACAAACTACCCCGTAAGACTAAGTATCTAAGTCGCTATGAGCGTGGGTTGTTGATATTTTTAGAAGAACAAAGCTAATAACGTTAGTCTCTTTGTAATTCTACTCATATTTCAATCGCTTGAGTTATACCTATGTGTGTGAACTTTTTACAACTTCTAGCAACTTTTACTTTAAAACGTAGAGTTCTACTTTGCTTTTTTTATTTATCTTTCTGATTTTAAAGGATTAAAACTTTGGTTTGAATGTTGCTAATTACTAAGCGTACTTTCTTAAACAAATAAAGGAGTTGTTATGAGTACTGTTATTACTGGGTTATTCGATAATGCATCACAAGCAACATTAGCCATTTATAGATTAGAAGCTTTAGGTGTAAGTGAGGCGGATATAAGCATTGTTGCTAACGACTCGTATACAAAGGAAGACTTTGCTGTAGATGAAGGTACCAAAGCTTCAGAGGGCGGTTTGCTGGGCGCTGCATCTGGTGGCGTGTTAGCGGCAATTATTGGTGGTTTTACCGCTGTTGGTGCAGTCGCTTCGGGTGGTGCAGGCTTATTAGTCGCAGGTCCTTTGGTTTCAGCACTTGCAGCTGGTGGCGCCGGTGCTGCCGTTGGTGGGACTCTAGGTGCAGCAATCGGCGCATTTATTCCAGAACATGAAATTAAGTATTATGAAGACGCAATTGAGAAGGGTTCAATACTCGTCGGTGTTAAATATAACAGCGATAACAAAAATAGTATTGAAGAAATTCTTGATAATGCTGGTGCAAGCAAGGTTTCAAAAGCGTAATATTTTAGAATGCACTATAAGTATCTAAAAAGTATAAAGGTGGAACTGCGTTCCATCTTTTTACGCGTTTGATTTTTAAAACTATCTGAGCTTAGTATATTAATCTATATGGAAACCAATGAATTATTTAGCTCACCTTTATTTAGCACAGCCTACGGCTGATTCTCATTTTGGCAACTTACTGGGAGATTTTGGTGGTCAACGACAGCTAACATACATACCGACAAGTGTTAAAAGTGCGCTAGATAACCATTATTTAGTGGATAAATTTACTGATGCACACCCTTTAGTAAAAGAAGCTAAACAGCTTTTTTCACCCAAGCGCAGGCGCTTTGCAGGCGTGGCTGTTGATGTGGTGTTTGATCATTTTCTGATTCAGCATTGGCAGCAGTTTAATAACCAATCACTGATTGATTTTAAGCAAACCAGTTATGCGCTTTTGGATAAGCGTATACCTGTAATGCCTACACGAATGCAACGTGTAGTAACCAGTATGACACAAAACGATTGGTTTAAAGAGTATGAAAGCGTTGATGGGGTGGGGCGGGCGCTTGATAATATTGCTAAACGTATTCGCTTTACTAATAATTTTGCAGGTACCGCTGAAGATATAATCCGCCATTATAGTGAGCTAGATGAGCTCTTTTTAGCGTTTTTCCCTGAGCTGATTAAGCACGTTAATGAGTTTAATTTGGAAAGCGCACCAAAGTAGAGTGCGCTTACAAAATAAGTGGTTTAGTCGTCTGGTCCTTTTAGGGTAAATACTAAATGTTTCCGCATATCTTTTAAAATTACGCCTTTTTTGAGCATGGCACCGCTTAAGCGTTTTTGCCACTTTAGTAGCTCAGGCTCTGCGGCTGTAAGTGCTTGTTGGTTTTCAAATTGAAAACACATTAGTAAAGAACCTGGAAATAAATGATATTCCACATCAAACCAGCATTGCAGCATACCTGGGATTTCAGCACGGCCTTGCTCTTCTATTTTGTCAGCAACATTGAGAACGAGAGCTTGTTGTTTTACTTGCACAGCAGATAGTTTTTTCATGTGGAGATCCAATTTAGAGGCTAAAAATACAGCCGGAATATTGCATTATACCTAAGCTTTCAGGGTGATAACAATGTTAGCCATACTTTAAATTAGATGGCTCACTGTGAATATTGATTGTGGTTAGTTTGGTAGTACAACCAGTTTGAATACACTATTTATCAAGGGAAATTATGAATTATATAGCTGTTTGTTTCGTTATTATTTTTATGTTGTCAGGGTGCTCTGAAGAGCAAGTTTCTGAGCAAAAATTAAAACCTGTTTCTGTCATAGAGTTAAATAAAACTAAATCGTTTGATAGTCGTATTTTATCAGGTGTTATCCAACCTGCTAACACAGCCACTTTAATGTTTGAGGTTAGCGGAAAGGTCGAAGACGTTTTTTTTGAAATTGGTGAGGCTTTTGAAAAAGGTGAGCCGTTAGCTAGGCTGGAACAAACAAAGTATTTATTGGCAGTGCAAGAGGGCGAAGGGCAGGTCTCTAATGCGAAGGCTATGCTGCTAAATGTTAAGCAAGATTTTGAGCGCAAAGCATCACTGGTTGATGATGGCGCTGTGTCACGCGCGCAATACGATGTAGCAAAGTCGCAATATGAGAGTGCCAAAGATAAAGTCGATATTGCTAAAGTTCGACTAACGATGGCAAAAGAAGAGTTACAAGATACCACGCTAATTGCGCCCTATGCAGGGACTATTTCAAAACGTAATATTGAACCTTCACAACAGGTAAGCCCAAATACGTCTGCATTTATAATTCAAGGTAAAGAAAATTTTGAAGTCTCTACCCTTGCCCCTGAAGCGATTCTCTCCTCATTAGCTATTGATAAGCCTGCTAAAGTGACTATTTCAGCGTTAGATAAAACGTTGAATGCCAAAATTAAAGAAATTGGCACAGCTGCTCAAGGCGCGAATGCGTTTCCTGTTATTTTAAAGATATCTGAAAATGATGTTGCAGACATTAGAACGGGTATGAGTGCTGAAGTACAATTTAAACAACAGCAGGAAGCCACAGATGCTTTTGTAGTACCTGTAAGTGCCATTATGGCGCAAGAAAATAATCAGCATTTTGTTTTTAAGCTGGTACCTACAGCGCAAGCTGAATCACAACAAGCAGGTTATGTTTTACAAAAAATAACCGTGGACGTAGTAACGTTTTTTGCGCAGAAAGCGCAAATTAAAGGCGATTTAAAAGAAGGGGAGCGAATTGTTAATGCGGGAATGGCTTTTTTACACGATGGGCAAAAAGTGACGCTTATCGAGGGTGAAATCAAGCGCCTTAATCCATAACCCGTGACGGAGATTTAAACGATGAAAATCCCTACTATTTCAGAGCTTGCTCTTGATCATAATCGCTTGATGCTGGCCATCGTCTTTGGCCTTATGCTATTTGGCGCATTTAGTTATTATCAACTACCCAAACAAGAAGATCCTAAAATAAAAATTCGTGAGGCGGTTGTAACAACCGCTTACCCTGGCATGAGCGCAAAAAAAGTAGAGCTGTTGATCACTAAAACACTCGAAGAAGCGATACGTGAAATGCCCAGTATTGCCGAAATTCGCTCAGTATCTATTCCAGGCCGCTCTATTATTCACGCAGAGCTCAAGCAAAGTGTTGAGCAAAGTGAGTTTGATCAGCAGTGGGATATCCTGCGCGACCAAATTAACGCGGTTCGAGGCGAGCTACCCAGTGGTACTTTACCTTATGTAATTAATGATGATTTTGGTGATGTTGCCGTTTTAACGGTGGCACTTATTGCAGATCCCGCTTATAGCATGGGGGATCGCCAAGATGTGGCGCAACATATTGCCGATATGATGCATCAAGTCGAAGGCACAAAAAAAATTGATATTTTGGGTATTCAACAAGAGCGTATTTTTATTGAAACTAAAAACGCTAAGCTCGCTCAATTAGGGATTGCACCCACACAATTGATTGCGGCTTTAAAAAATCAAAATATTATACGTCCCAGTGGCATTATTGATGCCGATGGTGAAAACTTTATTATCCAGCCTTCTGGGAATTATCAAAGCCTAGCTGATATACGCAATACGCTGATCACTGTTCCCAATCAATCACAAACCATCTTATTACGTGATATTGCCAAAATAAGCCGTGAAGTGATCGACCCCCCATCAAGAACAAGTTACTACAATGGCCGTCAAGCCATTATTTTTGCAATCTCTAAGGATGAACAAGCGGATGTGCTGAAATTCACTCCTAAAATGGAAGCGATGATAGCTCAAATTAATCAAACTATACCTGCGGGCTATCAATTAAAAAATATTACCCGACAAGCTGATGTGGTTGCCGATGCTGTATTTGGTGTGAGCTTTAGTGTGTTACAAACCATTGTTGTTGTCTCTATTGTGGTTATTATGTTTTTAGGTCTACGCACCGGCTTGATTGTAGGTTCGATTGTACCTGCAGCTATTTTAATCACGCTTTCAATTATGAACTTTATGGGTATTCCGCTGGAGCGTATGTCGCTTGCCACGTTAATTATAGCGCTTGGGCTACTGGTTGATGATGGCATAATAATGGCTGAAGATTTTAAAAAGCGTATCGAAGAGGGCGAAACGCGTGACGAAGCTATTCGTAATACCTCGGGTACGCTTGCGATACCCTCTTTAACCTCATCGTTGACTACTATTCTTGTGTTTTTGCCATTGATGTTGGCGCAAAGTAGTGCGGGTGAATATACACGCTCTATTTCGCTGGTGGTGTTAATTGCATTGCTTATTTCATGGGCGTTGAGCCTAACCTTTACTACTTACTTGTGTCATCGCTTTGTGAAAAAGGAAACGAGGCAAAGGCAAAATATTATTCGCCGGAAAATTAATGGATTTTTCGATAGCCTTAGTCCGCTTTATGAAAAAGTATTAAGACGAATTATGCGCGCTCGTATAGCTTTTGTTGCTGTGATATTGGGGCTATTTTTTGTTGGTGGTTGGGCTATGAGTTTAGTGCCAGCTAAGTTTTTTCCAGACTCCGACCGCGCACAAATTTTAGTGTATTTAGATATGCCAGCTGGTACGTCAATGCGTAAAACTGATGCAACGATACAAGCCATTTTAAAAAAATTGGATGATAAAGCGCGTTTTCCGCATATTAAAAAATATGCTGCTTATGGTGGATTTGGCGGGCCACGGTTTGTTTTGTCACTCACACCGATTGATCCTGAGCCTTCAAAAGCATTCTTTATGATTGATGTTGGAGAGCGAAAACTAGCTGAGCCAACAATAAATAGCGTGCGCGACATGTTTGCTCAAGACTTTCCTGAAGTTATGGGGCGCGCCACTAAAATGTTTTTAGGGCCATCAGATTCTTCACTGATAGAGATTCAAATTAAAGGCCCAGATAGTAATTATATTTATTATATTAGCGAGGAAATTAAAACCTTATTGCGTAATACAGACGGCGCATTCGATATTAAAAGTGATTGGGAAAACCGCATTACTACACTTAAAGTTGAGGTTAACCAGCAAAATGCTCGTCGTGCTGGGGTTAGTTCAAACGATGTTGCCCAAGCATTAGAAACCTACTTTTCGGGACGCACAATCTCTGAGTTTCGTGAAGGTGATGACATATTCCCCATTGTATTAAGGGCACAAAACAGTGAACGTTACGATCTGGACCGTATTAACAGCGTAAATGTTTATTCTTCGGCTCGAGGCGTTAATGTACCTTTAATGCAAGTGGCCGACATTCGATATGAAACGCAATTTGCGCGTATTGCGCGTGAAAATTTATTTCGTACTGTAACAGTACAAGCTAAAAACCAGATTATGTCGGCGCAAAGTATGGTGCCATTAATTGAAGGAAAGCTTGATAAAATACGAGAAAAATTACCCCCTGGTTATGAAATAGAATATGACGGTGTAATTGGAGACTCTGCGGAATCGCAAGCGTCAATTTTAGCTAACTTACCACTGTGTATTGCCATTATGGTGTTTATTATTATTGCGCAATTTCGCTCTTACCGTGCAACTAGTATTGTGTTTTTGACTGTGCCATTGATCATCATTGGTGCTGCTTTTGGTCTGTTGATTATGCAGGCAAACTTTGGGTTTATGGTTATTTTAGGTTTATATGCGCTTGCCGGTATTATCATCAATAATGCGGTTATATTAATTGACCGTATTAATATTGAACGTAAACAAATTGAGCACAGTGATCAACAAACCGCTGAGCAGTATAATCAGCAAAATTATGAGGCGGTGATCAGCGCCTCTTTAAGACGTTTACGACCTATATTAATGTCTACTTGTACAACAATAATAGGCTTAATGCCGCTCATTTTATCTAAAGATGTTTTGTTTTATGGCCAAGCAAGCACTATTGCGTTTGGTCTTGCAATGGGAACAATTTTAACATTAGGGTTTGTTCCGGTTGTGTATACTTTTTTCTTTAAAATAAAGCCGGTTAAAGCAGATAAACAACAAACCCAGCGTGAGTTAGAGCAGGCTTAATACGAAGAGCTGATAATAGTTTTATCCCTATTTAGTGGCAATTTTAGCCACTAAATAGGCCTGTTTTATTCATGCTTTATTTGTTTAGATAAAAACAAGTTAGTAACGTCTGCGACTTTGATTAACGACTTTTTATCAGCTTGACTCCAAGTTACCTTTGAGCCCACACTTTCACAACAAATGACACCTAACGGTTTGCTATTAAGTGTATAAATGTAATCAAGTAAAGAATAAATATCGAGTGGCTCAAAGTAAGAGTGAGAGAACGGCTTGGTTACTTCGTTATTTCTGGCATCAGAAGCGTCGAGTACTTGGTTAGCTAAAATATAGTTGAAATAAGCAGGGGAGTTTTCTGTGTATAGAACAGTTCCACTTGACACGTCATTATTTTCATCAAGGCAAATTAAGCAATTTAATGTACTGTATTCCTTATTAAATAACCAAAGGCTCACTCGATTAGCATTGGGAATAAGCGTTTTTAACTCTTTGCATATTTGCTTTAGCTTCCGGTCGCTAGAAACATTAGGATCGCTAATTTTTACTGCTAAGTTTTTTAGGTTGAGGTTTTTAGGATTATAAACATTGAGTAAGCTATTGATCTTAGCTTTATCAAACGGTTTAGTTAAGTAGCCATCCATACCAATATCTAAATAATGCTCAATGTCTTGTTTTAGGGTATTTGCTGTCATAGCTATAATCGGAACTGTTTTACCTGCAGGGAGTGCTCTAATAGCCTGTGTGGCTTTTATGCCATCCATTTCAGGCATTTGTATATCCATGAAAATTAAGTCTACCGAGTGCTCCTTGAAGTACTTAACGCATTCTTTACCGTCCTCTGCGATAATTAAATTAGCATTATGTGCTTTGAGCATTTTAACAATAATAAGCTGATTTATTTTATTATCTTCGGCAATTAAAACAGTACTACCTTGAAGGTTTGTTATATCAGTGCACTGCTTCGAGGTTGGTGGCAATAAAGCAATCTCAAAGCTTTGCTCATAGGTAAACGTGGAGCCCTTATCTATTTTGCTGGTAAAGCTAAAGTGCCCCTGCATTAACTCACTTAAACGAGCGCAAATTGATAAGCCTAAACCTGTGCCTCCATATTTCCTTGAGGTTGATGAGTCGGCCTGATGAAATTCTTTAAATAAATGCTCTTGAACAGTCTCATTAATACCAAGGCCTGTATCAATAACTTCAAAGGTGAGTACTTGTGTTTGCAATGTACTATTTTTAACACTTATCTTCAGTTCTACTTGGCCAAAGTTGGTAAATTTAATCGCATTTGAGCACAGGTTATTTAAAATTTGCGAAATCCGAAGAGGATCGCCTTTTAAATTGTCTGCTATTTTTGGGTCTATCGATGTAATCAGCTTTATGCCTTTAGCAGATGCCTGCTGTAACAGGGGTTTTATTACATCGCTAATAACCTCATTAAGACTGAAGTTGATATGTTCAATTTCTAATTTGCCAGCCTCAATTTTAGAAAAGTCTAAAATATCGTTAACAATATTTGATAAGTAATGTGCTGACTTTAATATGCTTTTTAAGGTGCTGTTTTTTTCCTCTGTTGTTGTCTCTGAGATAGCAAACTCAGCTAAATTTAAAATTCCATGTAATGGGGTTCTTAGCTCATGAGTCATATTTGCCAAAAATTTACTCTTTGTGTTATTGGCGATATCCGCGGCTTCTTTTAACTTTTCTAGCTCTTTATTGTGTTCTTTTTGTTTTTCTAACGCCATAAACAGCTTTTTATTATTAAGCCGAAGCTCTAATTGCGCAATGACCTCTTTGCTCAAAACCGTGAGTGCATTTATTTGTTTGCTTGAAAGCTTTTTTGGTTTATCGCTAATAACACATAACGTACCTATAGCGTTTCCTCTTGGTGTGATGAGAGGTGCACCTGCATAAAAGCGAATATTTGGGTCGTTTGTAACTAAGGGATTATCGTGAAAGCGGGTGTCAGTAAGTGCATTTTGAACTTCGAATACTTGGTTTTCTAAAATTGCGTGAGAACAAAACGAGATATCTCGTGCGGTTTCGGCTACATCAATACCATGCTTTGACTTAAACCATTGCCTGTCAGGATCAACAAGACTTATTAGTGAGATTGGCGTTTCGCAAATATCAGATGCAAGCTGGGTTAAATCGTCAAAGGATTTTTCAGCTTCAGTGTCTAAAACGTCATACTCATATAAGTCTTTTAGCCGTGATAGTTCATCCTCAGGTGTTGACGCTTTTATCATTATGTAACCTTGTTTTTGTTATGCTTAACAATGAGTAATAGAATAAAAATAATAACGCATTAGCTAGGGTCTGTTGACCTTTCAAGGTTAAATTTGCAGCAGTCTGTTTGGCATTTAGGCAAGGCAGCGCCTATGTGGTGTGGTTGTTCCCCATAAATAGGCGATAACGCAGCATCAATACCAAACAGGCGCTGCCCGAAGGGTTCTGCCTAGGGGCGATTTACTCTTTGTTGCTCGGTTTTTACTTAGCCCACTAGGTTACAAACCTCGCGCCGCGATTAAACCGCCCCTAGCTTGAACAAATTTTAATCCGCAAAGGTCAACAGACCCTAGTATAAAATGAAAAAATACGCGTTTAATGTCAATTTGCTTAAAATGTATTTTTATTTACCAATTCATTTACTGTTGAAAATTTAAGCTAAATTATTGTGCTTAAGTATTTAGCTTATATGACCTTTTAAATTTTTACGAATTGATTTAAAACAATCCGTCTTATAGCGAGTCAATCAACAATTTTATTTCGACCACTATTTTTTGCCTCGTATAAATAGTCATCAACGTATTTTAAGCTGCTTTGTAGGCTAATTGTGCCATCGTGGGTAAGCAGTCCAATACTGACAGTAAAGCTAATATTTTTATTACGATAGTAAACTTTATGTTCATTCACTGCGTTTTTAATACGCTCAGCTGCTTGCTTAGCTTCGTCTTTGTTTGTGTTAGGCATAATAATTAAAAACTCTTCACCGCCAAGGCGAAATACGGCGTCATTTTTTCTGGTGAGGCCATGTAAAATATTAGCGAGTTCTTTTAAACCCTTATCTCCAGCTTCGTGGCCGTAGTTATCATTTATGGCTTTAAAGTGATCTATATCGAGCATTAATAATGAAATATAGGTATTTTCATCTTGTGTTTTTAATAGCTCATCGGTAAGAAACCTGTATAAGGTTCGCCTATTTAAACATCCTGTAAGTGGGTCTACATTAGCCTGTTTTTCTAACTCTTTGTTAAGTGTAAATAGCTCTTGAGTGCGCGCCTGTATTCGTTGCTCTAAACTGGTATTAAGGGCTATGAGTTTGTGTTCTATGTTTATTTCTTTGCTTACATCGTTTTGCACCGCAAAGTAATAAGCGATTTTTCCATCTCTATAAATCGGCGATATTGCCAACTCATTCCAATAGGGGTCCCCACTTTTGGTGTAGTTTAAAATTCGGGTGCTTATAGGTAGCCCTTTTTTGAGATGAGTTTTAAGTTTAGCTATCGTTTTTAAATCAGTGTTTTCACCTTGTAAAATAGAGCCGAGTTTTTTGCCTTCGACTTCAAAAAGGCTATACCCTGTCATTTTTTCGAATGATCCATTAACCCAAATAACATGCTTATTTTTATCGGCAATGACCATTCCTACCGTAGTTTCTTTGAGTGCGGTAACTAAAAAGTCTCGTTCAAGGGCTATTTTTTCACTTCCTGTTATATCCTGAAAAATGCCGTATAGCTTAGTAATTTCACCATTTTTATTTCTTGATACGTTACCGCTTGATATCACCGTGCGTTCTTGTTGGTCGTCATCTACAACACGTAATTTTATACAACTCCATTCTTGCCCAGTTAAAAGCGCATTTTCGACAGCGCTGGCTATTTTGGGCTTATCATCTGCATGATAAAAGTTTATTGCAGTATCTAACTGTGGTGAATAGCGACTAGGGGAAACACCATGGATAGTGTAAATTTCATCGGTCCAAAATAATTGGTTGCTATTACAGTCCAGCTGCCAATAACCTACTTTTAAAACTTCGCCTGCGTTTTCTATGATGGTTTGTAATTCGTTATTACTAATAACAGAGGACACTTGGGCAAAATGCTGGTTAAAAACTAAAACCATATATTGATGTTGGTTTTGATCCACATTATGTAAGCAGCAATTTAGTTTAATAGAGTAATCGGTTGCAAATGTGAGCTCAATATCAAATTGGTCTAACTCATTATGTTGCGATTTTAGTGCGAGAATTTGTTGTTGTAATAGTGTTTTGCTTTGAGTTGTACAAAAGGCATACAGGCTTTCAATGGTTGGCATGTTTTTGGTTGTAATATTTAGCTCTGACCACCCATCTGAGAGATAACTGAGCTGATGATGGTTATCAAATACCATTAAAAGAAAGTTGCATTTTTCTAGCAGTGCAATATTTATGTCTTTAATATCCATAAGCTCCCTACATATGAAAAGTATTACAACAATATGGTTGAGTATAGACATCTTCTTTTATTTTTTCCGTTTGAAGGCAGTGTAAATAGTGGTCAGAATTTTTACTAAAAACGTATTTCAGGTTTGTTTTTGTGACTTTCCTGATAAGGTATTGGTTGTATAACAATATTTTAACGTTATTTCGTTGCTGTTAACGAAAAGCGAATCATTGGAGATTTTCATGAGCATATTTCGATTGAGTGTTATTACCTCGATTTTTTTAGCCGCAAATTTTTGCGCCAGCAATGCACAAGCCAATACTAAAGTGATTCATGCGGGAGAGCTATTAAGCGTCCCTGGCGAAAAATCACAGCAAAAACAAACTGTAGTAATAGAAAATGGCAAAATAGTGTCTGTATCCGCTGGTTTTTTACCGGCCTCTCGATTTGGTGATGATGTCCAATTAATCGATTTATCGACCAGCTTTGTTATGCCAGGGCTTATGGATATGCATGTGCATTTACAAGGTGAGCTTGGGCCAGATAATAAAAAAGAACTGGTTGAAATGTCTGATGCAGATGTAGCAATGCGCAGTGTTCATTTTGCTAATAAAACCCTAATGGCGGGATTTACCACCGTGCGTGATGTAGGTAGCCAAAGCGAGCAAATGTACGCATTACGAAAAGGGGTGGTGAATGGTTGGGTTAATGGTCCGCGTATTATTGCCGGTGCCGGAGTTACTATTACTGGTGGGCATTTAGATGTTGATGGTATGAGTCCTGATTTACTTACCATAAAAACGCCACCAACAGTGTGTGATGGCGCAGTTGAGTGTCGTAAAAAAACACGTTATGCAATTAAGTATGGGGCGGATTTAATTAAAGTGGCCTCTACCGGTGGTGTACTTTCTGATACCACCACGGGGACAGGTCAACAAATGGAAGACGATGAGCTCAAAGCCATTGTAAAAACCGCACATGGGTTAGGACGAAAAGTAGCAAGCCATGCCCATGCTGCACAAGGTATTAATGCCGCACTTCGTGCAGGGGTTGATAGCATTGAACACGGCAGTTACACCGATGAAGAAGGCATCAAGCTCTTTAAAGAAACCGGCGCTTACCTTGTACCAACGTTGTTAGCTGGCGATACCGTGGTTAACCTAGCAAAGAATTCAGATTTTATGTCTGCACCTATTAAGGCTAAAGCAACGAGAGTGGGGGGCGATATGCTCAACAACTTTACTAAGGCTTACAAAGCCGGCGTTAAAATTGCTTTTGGTACTGACAGTGGCGTATCAAAGCACGGTATTAACGCAAAAGAAGCCGTATTGATGTATGAAGCCGGTATGAGTACCTCCGATATTTTAAAGTCGGCAACCGTCAATGCTGCTGATTTAATTGATATGAGCCAGAGTTTAGGCACTATAGAGCCTGGTAAGTTTGCCGATATTATTGCCTTAGATTCCAGCCCACTTAGCGATATTAGCGCTTTAATGGATGTTGATTTTGTGATGAAAGAAGGCGTAATTTTCAAACAACAATAAACACTATATTTATTTTATTATGAATGACGTTATAACGCTGGTAGGTCGTACAACAAAATGTTTGTAGACGATTGACCAGCGTTATTTTGTTATACCGTTTTTAGGTAAAAAGGAAGTAGTTTATTTTGAAGAGCTTAGTGGTTTTATTTTTTAGTGTATGGCCTTTGTTAGCAAATAGTGCCTCGCAGCAACCAGTTGAATTTCCTGATGTTGAAAATGATGTAGCTTATGCAAAAGTGGCTTCATTGGGATTTAACTTAGCCGATGAAAAAATAGCCTACGGCAGTGATGAGTCACAGTACGCATTACTTTGGCGCGCAAAGCAAGCACTGGTGCAAACGCCGTTAGTTATTTTACTCCATGGTGGCTGTTGGCTTAGTGAGTACGATATTAAACACACGTATGCGTTAAGTACGGGGCTTGCACAAGCTGGTTTTAATGTGTGGTCATTAGAGTATCGAAGAAGTGGTACAAGCGGTGGTGGCTGGCCTGCAACGTTTAATGATATAAAAGCCGGTATTTTAGCGGCAAGTACTTACAATAATGGCGAGTTTAAATTAGCTGACTCGGTTGCTGTAGGGCACTCTGCTGGTGGGCATTTAGCACTGCTTGCGGGTGGTGAAATAAGCCAGCTTAAAGGCGTTATTGGCTTAGCCCCTATCACTGATATAAAAGCATATGCACGTGGTAATAACAGCTGTCAAAAAGTGACAAAAGATTTTATGCAAGGTATGCCAACTGATAAACCTAAGGCTTACACGCAAGCTAACCCGAGTGAGCAGCCACTTCATCCCCAAAGCATTATTTTACAAGGCGACAAAGATGCCATTGTCCCCGCTTTTAATTTAGCGCAGCTTAAACGCCCGGTGGTGATGCTCGAAGGCGTGGGGCATTTTGATTGGATCCACCCAGGAACTGAGGCATTTAGTACACTAATAAAAAATTTAAATGAGATATAAAAATGAATTTTAATGAGATTGTAGCGCTTGATAAAGCCGATCCGCTGGCTAATAAACGCGATGAATTTGATTTACCCGCAGACACTATTTATCTCGATGGTAATTCACTAGGTGCCTTGCCTAAAGCCGTTAAGTCGCGCGTGGCAGAGGTGGTAAATCAACAATGGGGTAGTCACTTAATTAGAAGTTGGAACGATCACCAATGGATTGATTTACCCACTCAGGTAGGAGATAAAATAGCGCCGATTATTGGTGCTGCAAAAGGCCAAGTGATTTGTTGTGACTCTATTTCAGTTAACTTGTTCAAGCTGTTAAGTAGTGCGTTATCGTTAAACCCTGGCCGAAATGTGGTGTTATCCACGCAAGATAACTTTCCAACCGACTTATACATGGTACAAGGGTTAAGTGACTTATTAGGCCCTGACTTATGTCAGCTTAAATTAGTAGCAGAGCAACACATTGAACAAAGCCTTAGCGATTCAGTGGCTGTGCTGCTATTAACGCAGGTGAACTTTAGAACCGGGCAGCTATTAGATATGCAAAAGCTGACCAAGCTTGCCCACGAAAAAGGCATTTTAGTGATATGGGATTTAGCCCACAGCGCGGGTGCTTTACCTGTTGAGCTCGATAACTGTAATGCTGATTTTGCTGTTGGCTGTGGCTACAAATACTTAAACGGCGGCCCGGGCTCGCCTGCATTTTTATATGTGGCAAAACGTCATCAGGCTAGTGTAAAGCAGCCACTATCAGGCTGGATGGGTCATGCTAAACCATTTGCTTTTAATGCTGAATATCAGGGCGCTGATAATATAAATCAGTATTTGTGTGGCACACCGAGTGTGATTGCTATGAGTGCGTTAGATGCCGCCCTTGATGTATGGCAAGATGTAGATATTTCACAAATAAGAGAAAAGTCGATTGCACTTGCCGAGGTATTTATTAAATTGCTACAAACACATTCATGCTTAAGTGATTTGCGTTTATGCTCTACTGAAAATGCCTGTCAAAGAGGTAGCCAATTGGCGTTTTCACATACAGACGCGTTCGCTATATGCCAAGCGTTAATTGAAAAAGGGGTTGTTGCTGATTTTCGTGCGCCCAATATATTACGCTTTGGTTTTACACCTCTTTATACCTCATTTGAAGATATATGGAATGCGGTCACGATTTTGGCTGAGGTGGTTAAAACCCAGCTATATACTCAGCCACGTTTTAATTTAGCAGGTAAAGTAACGTAACGTTATGATGAGCCATTATTCAATAATGGCTCATCAAATTACTTAAGTTAAAAAAGCATCGTGTTAGCAAAATAACTTGCTGCGCCTTTAGTCTATCGTTGCTCTTTTTTTAGATTAAAGTAATTGAGTTGCACTCTCATCTCGGTAGCTTGTTCTGCCATTTGACGTGCTGCCGCCATTGTTTCTTCTGTAATAGCCGAGTTTTCCTGGGTTAAACCGGTTAAACGTTGTACAACAAGGTTAACTTCTTTAATCGCTTGCTCTTGTGCGGAGGTTGAATGCGCTATATGTATGATATTTTTATTAACATCGCTAACAGCTTGCATTATGTGTTTTAATTTCTTCCCTGAGGTGTCTGCTAATTCCGTCCCAAGCGCTATTTTTTGATTACTATTTACAATAATACTTTTTATTTGCTTTGCCGATTTAGCACTACGCCCCGCTAAATCACCTACTTCATTAGCGACTACGGCAAAGCCTCTTCCATGATCGCCAGCTCTAGCAGCTTCCACGGCGGCATTAAGTGATAGCAAGTTTGTCTGAAAAGCGAGGTTGTCAATAACCGTAAGTATTTCGTTAATGTCTTTACTGGCTTCATTCACGTCATCAATCGCGCTAACGGTTTGTATTGATAAGCGATTTCCTTCTTCAGCAATTTGCTCTGCATTGCTTGCCAATGCCACGGCACTTTTTGATTGTTCAGATACTTTAGTTAGCTCATCTAGCATTTGCTCAGTACTTGAGCTTGCCTCTTCAAGGTTGGCTGCTTGTTCCTCTGTGCGTTTGCTTATTTCAGTATTACTTGAAGCTATTTCACCCGCATTTTGCATAACCTGACTAGCCGATACTTGAATTTCTTGAATGACATTAGTTAATTTCTCGATAGTCGCGTTGGTGTCGCTTTTAAGGGTATCGAATACGCCTTGATATTGTCCCTCTATATTTTTGGTAAGGTCACCTTTAGCTAAGTTTGACAAAACGCTACTGACTTCATTTATTGCCAATGAAACTAATGAGGTAGACTCATTAACATTATTTTTTAAATCTTCCAACTGGCCTTGTAATGGCTGTTTTAATTGATGAAAAAAATCGCCGTTTGCCATCGCAGCCATTACTTGGTTGAGGTCGTTTATGACACGTTCGAGGTTAGTTACCGAATGGTTTATATCTGTTTTTAAACTATTTAGTTGGCCTGTCATAGCCGATGAAATAGTATGATCAAAACGCCCCTGACTAATTGCTAGCATGACTGATGAAATCTCAGTTAAAGCAGTATCAATAGCAGTGATTGATGTATTGATGTTACTTTTTAACTGCTCAAGTTGACCGCTGGCTTCACCTTTTATCATCTTTTTAAAGTCACCTTGACTAACAAAGGTCATGACTTCACCTATTTCATTCATTACATTATTTAAATTAGCCATACTGGAATTAATATCTTGTTTTAAAATATCAAGCTGGCCAGCTAAGGGGGCCTCTAATTGCGCAGAAAACTGGCCTTGTCGTAATGCACTCATAACGTCACTAATTCCATCTATGGCAATACTTAAACTACTAACTGAGTTATTGACGCTGTCTTTTAGTTGCGCAAGTTTTCCTTTCGCTGGATAGGTGATTTGTTCTTTAAAATTACCTTGTTCTACGTTAGCCATAATATCGACAATACTATTCATTGTGTTATTTATTGAAGAGAGCGATTCGTTAATATTACTTTTTAAGGTGCCTAACTCGCCTGACATTGAGGCATTAATTTGAATATCAAATTGACCATCAGCCATAGCAATCGCAATGGTATTTAATTCGTTTATTGCTCCGTTTAGTGAACTTGCGCAATCGTTGGTTGCTTGTTTTAACGTATCTAACTCTCCTCGACATGGTGCTTCAATACGTTGATCAAATTTACCCGCAGCCATTTGGTTCATAACGCGATTTGTTTCACTAATAGATAACTGTAGAGCATCAAGAAGAGTGTTAAATGCTTGAGTGCTAACGCCTATTTCATCGCTTGAATAGACAGTTGCTCGTAATGAAAAGTCACCTTGCTGTCCAACTTTTTTCATTGTATCAGCCAATGCATATATTGGCTTTGTGAGTGTTCGCGCAAACCAATATGCGGCAATAGTAACAATAAAAATAGTGACAAAAAGTATCACAATGAGTAGTTGGGAAAGAGTCGTTATTGACTCAAAAGCTTCTTGTTCGTCCATTTCTGCTATGAGTGCCCAGCGAACATTAAATACATTTACAGGTGCAAATGCAGATAGCACCATTTCATTGTTATAGTCATTTATAACATGCTGCCCTTTTTCATTTTTTAGTGCTTTGATTACAGATAAGGTATTCACAGTGCCTTTATTTGGGTTTCTAAACGAGCTTTCTACAGAGTGATTTTTCGGATCAATATAAGAGTCAGAGCGCATTAACCCTTCAGGGCCAACAAGGTAGGTTTCTCCGCTTTCGCCCAACCCGTCACGTTCTTTCATAATTGAATTAATATCTTCAATCGATAATTGGGCAGCTAAAATAGCAACCGTTTTACCATCAACAACAATAGGCTTTCCTATAAAGCTTGCAGGGGCATTATATGAAGGGGAGTACTGTTTATAATCTGCAAAAGCAATTTTTTGTGGGTTGCTGCTGTCTTTTAATTGTTGAAACAAGCTCGCTAAATTACTTTTAGCGTAGGGGCCTGTTTGCAGCGATGTTGCAAAGTCTACCTCTTTATAAACAGAGTAAACAATATTGCCATTTGCTGGGTCGATAATGAAAATATCGTAGAACTTATTTATATTAGTCATATCGCATAGATAAGGGTGATATTGGCGGTGTGCTTGCTCGTAAGAGTCTGATTGCTCTGTGGTGGTTAGTTTTTGTTTTTCACCAATTGGGTTTGGGTTATTAGCTAGATAACGAGATTGCAGCTCAATACTTTTTGGATTCATTTGCTTTAATAGAGATGAAGAAACTGTATCTGTTGGGTTTAGCTGTTTAAATTTTGGAGCAAAAGACTCTTTATAAAAGCGATTTAGAGACTCTGATGAGGTTGAAGGGGAGGTATTATTAAATCCATCTATAAACTTTGTCGCAATATTGGCCATTTCTGGATTTGCTTGCAGCGCATTAAGCTTTTTTCAATGTTGTTAAAATAGCGTTTAACAGCGCTTTGTTTTACTTTACTCACAGCGTCTAAACGCGAATAAACCTGTTCTGTCATCGAGTTTGAAGCTGTATTAATTGCGACAATAATAATTATTGTTATTGGCACTAGGGCAACAACTAAAAAAGCGGAGATGAGTTTTTTTGTTAAGTTTAATGAATTAAAAAAGTAGTTAATTGTGAGCATTACTATGTCCCTGTAATAAGGTCTGAACCTCAAATGAGCATAGAACACAATTTGTGAAGATCTAGTTAATAATTAAAGTAATGAGTTTTTATTACAAAATAGCCAAAGCTGATACAAAGCACATTTAATTTTAATGTAATTGCAGCATGCTTTTTTAGCGGTTTAAAGTAATAAAGCATAGAAGTACTTAAGTGCTCCTACGCTTTATTATTTAATTGATGTTTTAACGCTAAAAAAGCAAACGATGTTAGATCGCGACTAAACTTTGCTCTAACATAGTTTGAATTTGCTTGACTATTTTAGCTTCGGTTTCGGGTTCAAACTGGGCAATTCGAGGGGTGTGAATATGCCCAGTCGGAATATCTGAATTTAGCTGATTACGCAGCCGAATACTGCGGTACGAAATTTCGTTAGACAGGTAACCACCGCCACCGCCACGTACTGCAGTTGCCTCTTTTAATTCGTCAAAACTGCTAGGCTCAAAGTCTTTTTTTAGGGTAATAACATGATGGTTATCATTAATAGGAAAAGGGCCTTTTGCGCTTAACATAGCGCTAACGGGTAAGCTAAATTCTACAAACTCAGTACCTGGTAATGGACGGTCGTTCAAGCTTGGAATGAGCGGCGCTGTTTTACTGCCTCCATACACTACATTGGCGTTGTCGGGCGCTGTTACACTGCGGCGCTTGCCTGGAAAGCGCTCAAGGTCAAAGTCTTTACTACCCATGCTAACGGTAACCACCATATCAACATTATTAAGTGCGTAATAAGGGGCAAGTAAGGATTCTATAATACCGTGATCAAAGTCTTCATAACGCACAGGCACCATCACTGTGTTTATTTCAGCACTAATACCTTTATAGTTAATGACTTGGCCATCAAGAAGCAGTGCTGCAACACCCGATGGGTTGCTTTGGTTTATATTTTTATCAAGTAAAAACGGGTCAAATCCAGTTAATAATATTTTTTTAGAGGTGTTTTGTGAGTAGCTTAGGTCTGTGCGACCTCGGCTTCCGTTTTCTAGCAACGTTAATAACACTGTTTGCTGCGCGGTGCTCAGCGAAAATGCAGGTTTTGTGGTACGAATTATTTTACTTGATTGTAAGCGAGCCCAATAAAGCGCGCGATCATCTAAGTTTTGCGTTGTAGCGATGCGTTTTTTTGCACTAAACCATAATCGTTTTGAGTAGTCATTAACGGCATCTACGGCTTGTGCATAGCTTGAGAGTGACTTGAATTGCTGCTCAAATTGATTAACTTCGCTGGCAAAAGCGCTTAGTACGGCTGGCATCGCTTGGCTGGCTTTTTCAATTCGCAATTCTTCTGGGGTTAGCGGTGTGTTTAAATTGGCTAAAGTACTAAAAGAAGAAAATATTAAACTTGTGGCAATCAGTGTTTTTATCATGATGTTCCTATACTAAGTCGTATTTGTTGCCTACTATCCTATGCCTAATATGTGGGTGCAAATAAAATCGTTGGTTGGTTTTATGTTGAAAGCAGTATAAAACAGGCGCTAAATCAAAAACTACGGGTATTTTATTAAAAAAGAGTCTTAACTCTGTGATGGGTTTAGCTACAATGGGGCTGTGTATTTTTTAGTTTTTTACTTTTAGGCAGCTATGCAACTTATTCAAATAGATAAAGCACGTTATCGTAAACATTTAAATCGCGTTATTGTCGGCTGTGCAGCAGGTTTAGCTGTGGGCAGTTTAGCAATTTCACAAACCTTAATTGCATTATTTCCCGATGAAAGTGGCAGTCATTTTCATTGGAACTTATTAGGCGTAATTGTTACGAGTATTGGCATCGGCTGGTTGTTAAATAAATACCGAACACATCCTTTTATGAGTGAGGTGGTGTATGTGTGGGAGCTTAAAAAAGCGCTTAATAAAATCACTCGTAAAATGGCTAAGCTAAAAGCGGCGGGACGAGAAGGTAACCCCGATGCATTATTGGCGATTCAATATAGTTATGCGGGCTCACGATTATTATGGCAGCTTGACGATAACACCATCACTATGGATGATTTAGCGATTAAACAAGCCGAGTTAGATAGCGTTGCGGCCAAGTTCAACTTAACCTTAAATGCTGATGACTACAATGATGCAATTTTAAAGCAGTTTTAAAGTGGTTTTAATTTATAGGAATAACAATGAGCATAATTCTTTATGGTGTCCCGCTTTCTCCTTATGTGCGTAAAGTACGTGTATGTTTAGCGCATAAACAACTCGACTATAAACTCGAAATAGTCTCGCCGTTTAATCAACCTGATTGGTTTTTAGAACTGAACCCACTAGGGCGAATTCCGGCGCTAAAAGACGACGAGTTAAGTTTGGCGGATTCTAGCGTTATTTGCCAATATCTTGATGAAAAATACCCTAATTCAGCGTCCTTACTCGGTGATACTATAGAGCAACGTGGAGCCGTTCGCTGGTTAGAAAAATACGCAGATTACGAGCTGGCTCCTTTTGCAACATTTACGGTGTTTCAGCAACGTATTATTGCTCCCACAATGCAAAAGCCAACCGATGAAGCCTTAGTGCAAAGTGCATTAAATGAAAAACTACCGCCTTTATTTGATTATTTAGAAGGTTATTTAGGGGATAACGAGTTTTTTGTTGGCGAGAGCTTAACTCTTGCCGACATTGCTGTGAGCTGCCAGTTAATGAATATGGAGCATGGTGGTGAGCAACTTGATGAGTCGCGCTGGCCTAATCTTGCAGCATTGCATAGCCGTGTAAAACAGGGTACTGCCATGCACACAATGCTTGAAGGCGAGCAAAAAATATTAGCCTCGCTTAAGTAGCTTTTTAATGTTGGTGACTGGAATGTCGCTTATTTTACAAAATCTTAAACAATAAAGGAGCTATCATTGAAAAAAGTACTGATTGTTTGTTTGGGTAATATTTGTCGCTCACCGACGGCTGAGGCGGTATTAAAAGCTCGCGCTAAAGAGTTAGGCATTGATTTGCTAGTGGACTCGGCTGGGACTATTGGTCATCATGAAGGTAATCCGCCAGATAAACGCTCTATGCAAGCTGGCGAGAAACGTGGTTATAGTTTTAAAGGTATTTTTTCACGCAAGGTGCGCAGTAGTGATTTTAGCGAGTTTGATTTAATTTTAGCAGCCGATAAACAAAACCTCGCAGATTTAACTGCACGTTGCCCCGAGCATTTGCAATATAAGTTGGCGTTATTTTTAGAGTATGGCGAGCAAACACAAAGCGCAATTCCCGATCCTTACTATGGCGGTGATGATGGCTTTGAAAAGGTACTTGATTTAATAGAGGCCGCCAGCGATAACATTTTAGCTAAGTTAAAATAGCTATAGTGATAAATTAAAAGGCGCTCAACGCGCCTTTGGTATGTTATTAACGGTTTACTTTAAAGTCGAGCTGTACTTTGGAAGTTGCTGCAACGGCTTTTCCATGTTCAAACTTAGGTGCATAACGCCATTGCGCTAATGCTTCTACTGCCGATTTTTCAAAGGCCACGCCACCTTCAGAACTAAGTACTTGCGGATTTTTTACAAAGCCAGACTCATCCACTTCAAACTCCATAACGACTTTTCCATCTTTACGAAAGCGCGCTTTGTTTGTAGGGTATTTAGGGTTAACGCGGTATAGCGGCGTTTGCTCTTGGCTTTCTTTCCACGGCACCATTTTAGCAATCGCGATGCAGTGTTTGGTGGCTTCATCACTTTTGCCTTGTTTTTCATACAAGCCAATTAACCTTGAGTGTGCGGTAAGCTCGGCGTTGTGATCGTAACTTAAGCTTTCATCAAACACATTTACTACACGGTTAAGTCGTTCTATTGCTTGATCGTATCTTTTTCGACCTTCCGCAAATGACGCCATTAAAAAATCAGCTTTTATTTGTTCAACTGAGTTTTTAGGTAAGTTAGCCAGATAATACTCATCTGCTTCTTCTAGGTAGTTTTTAGCTTCTCGGTATTTTTCATAGCTGAATTTATTAGCTAATATGGTTGCCGCTTCTAGTTTCATATCAGCCACAAACTTAGGGTTGTTTTGTGTGTTTGCGATTGCTATCACTTGCTCTAAATAATAATCCGCTTTTTGAGCAGAAGGGGCAAAACTAGCCATACCGACTAAAGCATCAATGGTTTCAGGCGATTGCTTACCATGGTTAGTAGCTAAAATAGTATAGGCTTGTTGATATAGCGAAAAACGCTTTTCAATCCACTGTTTACCGTATCGATTAATTGATTTTGCATAGTTAATCGCTAAGTTTGCGGTGTTATCAGCATTTTCACCGTAAACAGTTTTACCTGATGTGTAAGCCTGCTCCGCGGCTTGTTGCACATTTTCTTTGGTTTTTATCGCATTTAAGTAATTTTGATACGCGTCGTTGAAAACGGTTTGAGCGTTATTTGCTTGCTCGGCAAATGACGTGGTGCTTAATAAAGATAAACTTAAGCCCATCAGTAATGCAAGTTTGTTTAGTTTCATAATGATCCCTATTATTTGTCGATAACAAATTAGCAAATCCTTATGTATATGTCATCACTTTAGGTAAATCAAGGTAAACGCTCGCTAGTAATATATTTGCGGTTAAAGATTGAAAATAGTCGTTACCGTCGCCATATATTTGCCATAAACAGTCTTGTACTACGGTGTATTTAACCTATTTTGTGATATTATCACTTTATCGTGTCGTAGTTTTTTAATATTTGGATTGGTCGTGGCGCAAGTAAGAGCAAGAGTCCAGCTTAATGTTGGCAAAAATAGTGATATTCCCGCAGAAATTATTTCCTTTAGTGGCTTAAAAGATGGCCAAGAGCATGTTGCGTTAGTGTTTAAAAACGCCGATACCGAGCAAGATGTTCCGCTTATTCGTATGCATTCTGAATGCTTAACCGGTGATGTGTTTCACTCGTCACGTTGTGATTGCGGTGAGCAGTTAAATGAGTGTATTGAAATGATGCACGAACAAGGCGGTATTTTACTTTATTTACGCCAAGAAGGGCGTGGTATTGGTTTATACAATAAAATTGATGCGTATGTACTGCAGTCACAAGGTATGAACACTTACGAGGCCAACAATCATTTGGGCTTTGCTGATGATTTACGTGATTTTTCGGATGCTGTATTAATGCTCAATGCGCTCAATTTAAAGCATGTAAAATTAATGACTAACAATCCTAAAAAGCTTAACGCATTAAAAGATGCTGGCATAGAGGTGGACTCTGTTGTGGGCACTCATGCACACATTAAAGCTGGGCTTTCAGGTAACAAGGCGTATTTAGAGACTAAAATTAAGCATGGCTCTCATATGCTAGATATTAAGAAAATTAAAAAACCTTAGGGTCTGTTGACCTTTCAAGGTTAAATTTGCAGCAGTCTGTTTGGTATTTAGGCAAGGCAGAGCCTATGTGGTGTTATTCCCCATAAATAGGCGATAACGCAGCATCAATGCCAAACAGGCGCTGCCCGAAGGGTTCTGCCTAGGGGCGATTTACTCTTTGTTGCCTACATGGATGTAGGTAAGGGGCGTGAGCAGGACGCGGAAGCTTTGCTCGGTTTTGACTTAGCCCACTAGGTTACAAACCTCGCGCCGCGATTAAATCGCCCCTAGTTTGAACAAATTTTAATCCGTAAAGGGCAACAGACCCTAATATTAACGGCATTTATCGCCGCCACCTCTGTAATACCAACCAACGCCGAGTTATACTCGGCGTGTTTTGTTTTAATTAAGAGCAAGTATGTCTACACAATTACGAATTTTTAAAGCGGATGCGGCATTAAAATGGTTTAAAGCGGGTTGGCTAATTTTTAAAACTCAGCCATTAACCTTTATCTTTATGCACTTGTTTATTGGCATTGTTGGCTTGTTGTCTTTATTTTTGCCGTTATTACAAATAGTCGCAGCATTGGCTACACCATTTTTAACCGCTGGTTTTTATCAAGCCGTGCTTACCAAGCAGCAAGGCGGAAAAATTATGTTAGCCGACATTTTGAAGCCCTTTTCAGCAAAAGGAAATCGGTTAGGCTTATTTCGCTTAGCGCTTTATCAAATGGGTGCCGGTATTTTAATTGCGCTGCTCGCCAATGGGTTATTTGCCGAAGCGATGGCGGTTATGACGCAGCCTGACTTAGATCCTAATACAGCAATTAGCCAAATGCTTGAGAGTATTTCTTTTGCTAACGTGGCATTGTTTTTAATTGCGCTCTCTATTTACTTTACTTCGTTTGCCTACGCAGTACCGCTGGTTTATTTTAATAAAGAGCAACGTATTTTAAATGCCTTAAAAAGTTCGTTTATGGTGTTTTATTATAATATTTTACCATTAAGTGTTTATGGTATTATTTGCGCATTATTAATGGTGTTGTCGATGTTCTTATCGCTACTACCACTGTTGATTTTAATGCCAATTTGCTACATTAGTTTCTTTGTATCTTATCAGGCTATTTTTATGCCCGTTGTGCCACCAAGTGATGACAGTAACATTAAGCCTTTAAATAGCGAGCAAAGCGGGCGCTTTGACGCTTAATGGATGATACGTTAAAACAAAAGTTAAAAAACTATGTGCTTTGGTTGCTTGGTCGGCAAGAGTATTCGCGCCGTGAGTTAACCCAAAAGTTACAGCAAAGAGAAGCAACCGACGAGTTCATAGAAAACCTGCTTGATTGGTGTGAAAAGCACAATTTTATTAACGAGCAGCGTTACTGTGAAGGGTTTGTCAGAAAACACATATTTAAATGCCATGGCTTAAAGCGAATTCAAAGTGAGGCCATGAGTAAAGGGATTGATAGAGCACTGCTTGAAACAGTGGTTGATGAGCTGGAAATAGATTGGTTTGAGCTCGCGCAGGAAGCGTACAACAAAAAATATTCAACGACACCGGCAGACCTCGAGTACAAAGAAAAAGCTAAGCGCGTGCGCTACTTAATGTATCGAGGTTTTAGCTATGATCAAATAAATTTTGCAATGCAAGCACAGTAAATACAGGTGAGACTTTCACATGCAGCACATGACTACCGCACAGATTAGGCAACAGTTTTTAGACTTTTTTGCCAGCAAACAACACCAAGTTGTTCCTTCTAGTTCGCTTATACCGGGTAACGATGCCACGTTGTTATTTAATAATGCCGGTATGGTGCAATTTAAAGATGTATTTTTAGGCGCCGAAAGCCGCCCTTATACACGCGCAACTAGCTCTCAGCGTTGTGTGCGTGCTGGTGGTAAACACAACGATTTAGAAAATGTTGGTTACACAGCACGTCACCATACCTTTTTCGAAATGCTAGGTAATTTCAGCTTTGGTGATTACTTTAAGCAAGATGCAATTAAATTTGCGTGGGAGTTTTTAACTGAGGTTGTAAAACTACCAAAAGAAAAGCTGTTAGTGACCATTTACCATGATGACGAAGAAGCCTTTGGCTACTGGGCTAACGATATAGGCTTACCTGAAGATCGTATTATTCGTATTGCAACGAGCGATAATTTTTGGTCTATGGGTGACACTGGCCCTTGTGGTCCATGTTCTGAAATATTTTATGATCACGGTGAGCACATTTGGGGTGGTCCTCCGGGCACTCCTGAAGAAGATGGCGACCGTTTCATTGAAATTTGGAACTTAGTATTTATGCAATACAACCGTCAAAGCGACGGGACTATGGAGCCACTTCCTAAGCAATCTGTTGATACTGGTATGGGCCTTGAGCGTATTTCAGCTATTTTACAAGGTGTGCATTCAAACTACGAAATCGATTTATTCCAAGGCTTAATTGCCGCCGCTGCAAGCGTTACTAATGCACAAGATATGGATGATAAGTCGCTTCGCGTGGTGGCGGATCATATTCGTTCGTGTGCGTTTTTAATTTCAGATGGGGTTATGCCATCAAATGAAGGCCGTGGTTATGTATTGCGTCGTATTATTCGTCGTGCAGTACGTCACGGTAATAAGTTAGGTGCTAAAGGCGCGTTTTTCTATAAATTGGTTGCTGCACTTATTGAGCAAATGGGTCAAGCGTACCCAGAGCTTGCTAAGCAACAAGAAATTATTGAAAAAGTACTGCGTATTGAGGAAGAGCAGTTTGGTAAAACGCTTGAGCGTGGTTTAGCTATTTTAGAAGAAAGCTTGAGTGATTTAACCGGGGATGTGATCCCAGGTGACTTAGTATTTAAACTTTACGATACCTATGGTTTCCCTGCCGATTTAACAGCTGATGTAGCGCGTGAACGCCAAATGACCATTGACCATCAAGGTTTTGAAGCATGTATGGCAGTGCAACGTAAAACAGCACAGCAAGCGGGCAAATTTGGTGCAGATTATAATGAGCAATTAAAATCAGATAAGCACACTGATTTTAAAGGCTACGATAGTAATCATTACCGTGGCACTGTAGTAGAAATTTTTGCCGGTGGCGAATCTGTATCGTTATTAGAAGATGGTCAGCAAGGTATTATTGTTTTAGACCGTACTCCGTTTTACGCTGAATCAGGCGGCCAAATTGGTGATAGCGGAACAATTACTGTTGCCGGTGGTGAGTTTAATGTAACGAATACCACTAAATTGGGTAATGCTTTTGCTCATCATGGAACAGTACAAGGGCGTATTGGCGTTAACGATAAAGTGGATGCGACCATTGACGATGCGCGTCGTGAAAGCATTAAGAAAAATCACACAGCTACGCACATTTTACATGAAGCATTGCGTCAGCTTTTAGGTGAGCACGTATCGCAAAAAGGCTCACTTGTGCAGCCAGATCGTCTGCGTTTTGACTTCTCACATTTTGAAGCAGTGACCAAACAAGAACTGCGCGAAATTGAACGTGTAGTAAATGACGAAATTCGTCGTAACTTTGCACTTAATACTGAGCTAATGGCAATTGATGATGCTAAAGCAAAAGGTGCTATGGCATTGTTTGGCGAAAAGTACGATGACGAAGTACGTGTAGTAACCATAGGTGATTACTCAATTGAGCTTTGTGGTGGTACACACGTAGAGCGTGCAGGTGACATTGGTTTATTCAAAATTGTATCTGAAAGCGGTATTGCTGCCGGTGTTCGTCGTATTGAGGCGGTAACCGGTGCAGAAGCAATCGCTTATGTTAATGAACAAGAACAGCAATTAGCAGATGTTGCAGCGCTTGTAAAAGGTGACAGTGCGTCAGTACTTGAAAAAGTAACTGCCTTACTTGAAAAGTCGAAAGGACTTGAAAAGCAAGTTGCCCAACTTAACGATAAACTAGCCAGTGCGGCAGGTGCATCGTTACTTGATTCAGTGGTTGAAATTAATGGGGTTAAACTGCTAGTTGCCAACGTTGAAGGAACTGAATCAAAAGCGCTTCGTGGCATGGTTGATGATCTTAAAAATAAGATTGGCTCAGGCGTTATTGCTTTAGGTGTTGCCAGCGGTGATAAAGTAAGCCTAATTGCGGGTGTAACTAAAGACTTGACCGGTAAAGTAAAAGCGGGTGAGTTAGTTAACCACATGGCAGGCCAAGTAGGTGGTAAAGGCGGCGGTCGTCCAGATATGGCGCAAGCGGGGGGTTCTGAGCCACAAAACTTAACTGCAGCACTTGATAGCGTAACAGCTTGGTTAACTGAGCGTACTTAAGCTTAAGTGGCACTTATAGTTCAAAAATTTGGCGGCACTTCGGTAGGCTCAATAGAGCGTATTGAAGCGGTCGCCGACCTTGTTGTTAAAACTAAGCAACAAGGCCACCAAGTGGTGGTGGTGCTTTCGGCAATGTCGGGAGAAACCAATCGCTTAATTAATCTTGCCAAACAAATCGACTCTCGCCCGAGTAGTCGTGAACTCGATGTATTACTCAGTACCGGTGAACAAGTCTCTATAGCTTTATTAGCGATGGCGATTATTAAACGCGGCCATTCTGCGGTAAGCTTGTTAGCCGATCAGGTGAATATATTAACCGATAACATGTTCGGTAAAGCCCGTGTAGAAGACGTGGCTGCAACGCGTTTAAAACATGAACTTGAACATAACCGTATTGCTATTATTGCCGGCTTTCAAGGACGCGATATTGAGGGCAACGTGACTACGCTTGGGCGTGGTGGCACCGATACCTCTGCGGTTGAAATAGCGGGTGCAATAAAAGCGGATGAATGTCAGATCTATACTGATGTTGATGGCGTATATACAACAGATCCTCGTATTGAACCTAATGCACGACGTTTAAGCCATGTAACCTTTGCCGAAATGCTTGAGCTGGCTAGTTTAGGTGCTAAAGTGCTACATATTCGCTCTGTAGAGTCGGCTGGTAAGCACAATGTACCATTAAGAGTGTTATCTAGCTTTAAACCTGATGAAGGTACATTAATTAGTTTTGAGGAGAGCGATGTGGCGAGTAACGTTGTGTCGGGTATTGCATTTAATCGAGACGAGTGTTTGATTAAGGTACATGGAGTACCGCAAGGCACTAAAGCGCTTGCAAAAATTTTGAAACTTTTTGCAGATAATGGCATCGAAATAGATATGATTAATCAAATTAATCATAAAGTTGAAAAAGTCGACTATGCTTTTACTGTGCATTTAAATGATTATTTAAACGCACTTGATTTGTTAACGGCTGAGCAACAGCAATTTGACGCACAGGCAATTGACGGATTAACTAATGTGGCGAAAGTGTCAGCTGTAGGTATGGGGATGACATCTCATTCTGGGGTAGCGAGTTTATTTTTTGATTCGTTAGCACAAGAGAATATTGATGTGATGTTTGTTTCAACCTCAGAGATAAAGATTTCAGTTTTAATAGATGAAAAATACCTCGAGCTGGCTGTTCGTGCATTACATAAGACATTTTTAACAGAAAATGAATAGATTGAGAGTTTTTACTTACTTTTTAGTCTAATTTTAATTAAAATGTGTGTGCGGAATCTTATAATTTTATTGGAACATGGGAGCAAGAGAATGCTAATACTAACTCGTAGAGTAGGCGAGACCCTGATGATTGGTGACGAAGTAACCGTTACTGTTCTGGGTGTTAAAGGAAATCAAGTTCGTATCGGTGTTAACGCACCTAAAGACGTATCAGTTCATCGTGAAGAAATTTACATGCGCATACAAGCTGAAAAGTCTAACCCTAATCCGGGCAATGCTTAATTAACATAGTATAAAATGTGCTAGTTAATAACTATGACATTTGTAAAAGCCACTCATTGAGTGGCTTTTTTGTTTATAAAATCAATCGTTTCTTCGTCGAGTATTGCCTTAGAAATGTATTGCATACCGCTTTTACTTTTTAACAATAGGCCGCAATCTGTAGTAATTACTTTATTAATGTCGTGCCAAGCTAATTGGTAATTCTTGTAATGATTGGTTGATTTTATTCCGTCCTCGTCGAAGGTGAGAGTGACTTCAGAGCCAGATGCTCTGCTAAGCATTTGCCTTGTTACCCACCAAGGACGACGATAATAAAAAGCAATGCACTCAAGTAAAGCTAACATAAGCAAAAATGTACCAAGGTAATGATCGCCTAAACCATAAATGCCAAATAGCCCTAATATCACAAGTAGCGCCAATAAAAAGTATTTAGGTTGTGCACGCTTACTATAAGGCAGCGATTGGTCGAAGCATTCATAAAAGTAAGGTTTATCGAGTTTATAGGTTGTCGTAAATATCATGCATCTATACTTAAAAGCTATTTTTTATCATTTTAGCAAGCTATGTGGCAAATGCGCAGCTTAAAAAGAATTAATAGTTCAGAGTTTATAATTAATGGGTAGCAACTTGGCGACTAATACTAAACACAAAAAAAAGCGACCAAATGGTCGCTTTTTAAAAAGGGGCTGAATTAGCAATTTGTTTCTTCAGCGTTGACACCTTCTTTTACTTCTTCACAGGCATCTTCTACTTTATTTTGAACATCTGTCACGGCTTCGTCGATGCGTTCACCGGCTTCTTCTGCATGATTGTCTTCACAACCCATAATAAATGCACTTGCGAATAGGCCAATAGCTGCTGCTTTAAGTGTTGATGATTTCATAATGTAATTCCTTGTATATAAATTTAAAAAGTTCGTTGTTTCTTATCTACCTGGGGCTTTTACCACGTAAAGCGCCAGAGACAAGTGAAATAACCAGTAAAACTAAAAAGATAAAAAATATGATCTTAGCAATTCCTGCTGCGGCTCCTGCAATACCACCAAATCCTAAAACGGCTGCGATTAGTGCGATCACCAAAAATGTAATTGTCCAGCGTAACATTGTCATCTCCTTGATTTATCTAAGTGTTAAAGTGTTGTTTTTATATAAGCGAGTAATGTGCCAGTATTTTATTTTGTTTTAAATCAATGGTTTAATTTATCTTTTTGAGTTTAGCTTTATATTAGGTTGGTAATTTTTACGGTTTTATCTGTAACTTATTCACAGTGGTGTCTGATGAGATAATAAATAGTTTTTACAGTCGTTACTTTGGTAAGACCAATTAACATTTGCTTTGGCAGTTTTTAGTGGATTAGCTCATTAGGTATATTTTTATGTGTTTTTACAGAATATTAGGGTTTTTATATATTCTTTGTTTATAACGAACATTTTTACCATCTATATATATAGGTTAAATAAGCTATTTTAGGTGGTGTTAACCTTATTGGTGATATGTTACTTTTAGATTAATTGGTTTTACCAATTTACAATGTGTAGACAAAAGAATAGTTTTTGTTACTATTGGTGAATATTTATTTAAATAAACTGATTTTTTATGTATTCAGTTTTGAACAGGGGAGAATTATGGATATAGGGGCTTTGCTCACAACTGCAGGCAATTTAATGCTAACCGGTATGGTGGGTGTGTTTGTATTTCTTTCTTTATTGATTGGTGCAGTGACAGTTATGTCTAAGCTGGCTAGCAAATTTTCTCAGCCAGAACTTGAAGTATCACAGAGAACACCATCTTTTAAATCTCAAGGTGTGCCAAATGAGCACATCGCTGCAATTAGTGCTGCCATTGCTCAGTACAAAACAAATAATAATTAGAGGAGCATACCAATGGCTAAATTAAAAATAACAGAACTCGTACTTCGTGACGCACATCAGTCGCTCTTAGCTACCCGCATGCGATTAGACGACATGTTACCTATTGCAAAAAAAATTGATGACGCAGGTTATTGGTCTATAGAGTCTTGGGGTGGGGCTACCTTTGACTCATGTATTCGTTATTTAGGCGAAGATCCGTGGGAGCGTATTCGCGCGCTTAAAAAGGCGATGCCAAATACACCCCAGCAAATGTTACTTCGCGGTCAAAACTTATTGGGGTATCGCCATTATGCTGATGATGTTGTTGAAAAGTTTGTTGAGCGCGCACACAAAAATGGCGTAGACGTATTTCGTATTTTTGATGCCATGAATGATGTACGTAACTTAGAAACTGCCATAAAAGCGGCGGTTAAAGTAGGCGCGCATGCCCAAGGTACGATTTCTTACACGGTAAGCCCAGTACACACACTGGATATGTGGCTAACACTTGCTAAGCAGCTTGAAGAATTAGGTTGTCATTCAATTTGTATTAAAGATATGGCGGGATTGCTTAAGCCTTACGATGCAGAAAAACTGATTAAAGGCTTAAAAGAAACGGTTTCAATTCCTATTGCCATGCAATGTCATGCAACAACGGGTTTAAGTACCGCAACGTATCAAAAAGCGATTGATGCCGGTATTGATATGCTCGATACGGCTGTATCGTCTATGAGTATGACTTATGGTCATTCAGCAACTGAAACAATTGCTGCAATCGTGGAAGGTACTGAGCGTGATACTGGGCTTGATTTAAACCACCTTGAAGAAATTGCAGCTTACTTTAGAGACGTACGTAAAAAGTACGCTGCGTTTGAAGGCAGTTTAAAAGGTGTTGATGGCCGAATTTTATTAGCCCAAGTGCCAGGTGGTATGTTAACTAACATGGAAAATCAGCTTAAAGAGCAAGGCGCTGCTGATAAACTAAACGAAGTATTACTTGAAATTCCACGGGTGCGTGAGGATTTGGGCTTTATTCCATTAGTTACACCGACCTCGCAAATTGTTGGTACTCAGGCAGTACTTAATGTGCTTACTGGCGAGCGCTATAAAACCATCACCAAAGAAACCGCTGGCGTATTAAAAGGTGAGTATGGTTCAACACCTGCTCCTATGAATAAAGAGTTACAAGAGCGTGTACTTGATGGCAGCGAAGCAATTACCTGTCGCCCTGCAGATGTGATCAAACCTGAACTTGAAACGCTTGAGGCTGAATTAAGTAAACTTGCGCAAGAGCAAGGCTTAACGCTTGCTGATGAGCAAATTGATGATGTGCTCACGTATGCCTTATTCCCACAAATTGGTTTGAAGTTTATTAAAAACCGCAATAACCCTGACGCATTTGAACCTGTTCCTAGCGCTGATGATAGCTCCAATAAAGCACCTGAAAAATCAGCGGCAAACAATAAAGGCGTTAAGGCTGAGCAATACAGCGTTAAAGTAGATGGCAAAGTATACGATGTCGTGGTTGCTCAAGGCGGTGAGCTTAAAGAGGTGACGCTAAAAGACTCAGAGCATATTCCACAGTCGGCATCAGTTGCCTCAGGTGAAACTCTTAATGCGCCACTTGCCGGTAATATCTTTAAAATTAAAGTAAAGCCAGGTCAGGTAGTAAATGAAGGTGATGTGGTGATTATTATGGAAGCCATGAAAATGGAAACCGAAGTACGCGCCATGCATACCGGTACAATTGCAGACGTGCTTGTCTCTGAAGGTGATTCAGTGTCAACCGGCGATGCAATGATTGCATTAGCTTAAGGAGTAATTAGAGGATGGATGGTATTTTAAACCTCTGGCATGCCACAGGCATTGCTAACTTTACATTTCCTGGGCTGATCATGATTGCCGTTGGTTGTTTGTTATTATTTTTAGCTATAGTTAAAAACTTTGAGCCGCTACTATTACTGCCCATTGGTTTTGGGGCTATTTTAACTAATATTCCTGTGGCGGGCTTATCTGACCCTGGTGGCTTACTTTATTATGTTTACTATGTAGGTATTGATACCGGAATTTTTCCGTTATTAATATTTATGGGAGTGGGCGCGCTCACTGACTTTAGTGCCTTAATTGCAAATCCGCGTATGTTGTTATTAGGTGCTGCGGCGCAGTTTGGTATTTTTGCTACCTTATTTGGGGCTATTTTACTTAACTTTATTCCAGGGTTTGAGTTTAGTTTACAAGATGCGTCAGCAATTGCCATTATTGGTGGCGCTGATGGGCCAACCGCTATCTTTTTAGCGTCAAAGCTGGCACCTGATTTATTAGGTGCTATAGCAGTGGCTGCGTACTCGTACATGGCGTTGGTTCCTATTATTCAGCCGCCTATCATGCGTGCGTTTACAACGCCTGAAGAACGTAAAATTCAAATGCCAGAACTGCGTAAAGTATCAAAAAAGGAAAAAATTATTTTTCCGCTGATGGTACTCACTTTAACTGCGCTCTTTTTACCAGCCGCCATTCCACTGGTTGGTATGTTTTGTTTAGGTAACTTAATGCGTGAGTCGGGTGTGGTCGATAGGCTAAGTAACAGTGCTCAAAACGAAATTATTAATATAACCACCATATTTCTAGGACTAGCGGTAGGCTCTAAGCTTGCTGCCGAGCAGTTCTTAACAGTAGAAACTATTGGTATTTTGGTGCTGGGCGCAATGGCGTTTGCTATTGGTACGGCCTCAGGTGTATTTATGGCAAAAGGCTTAAATAAAATATCAAAAACCCCAATTAATCCATTAATTGGTGCAGCGGGTGTATCGGCTGTTCCTATGGCGGCTCGTGTAGTTAATAAAGTCGGTCTTGAAAATAACCCGCACAACTTTTTACTGATGCATGCCATGGGGCCTAATGTAGCTGGCGTACTGGGAAGTGCTGTTGCTGCAGGTATTTTATTAGCACTTGTTGGCTAGTAATATTTAATCCAACCATTAGCGCAGTTTACTGCGCTTTTTTTTTGCCTAAAATTTAATGTTTTAGATTAAGCGGTTTCTTGTATAGGGTTTTTTGTTTAAAGTAATCACTCTTCATTTTTAAAAGGGCTGTCAAATGTTACACACTCCGCTGGCAAAATATTTACCCAAGGTTAGTAAGCTTGTATTTGGTTGTATGGGTTTAGGAGGTGCTTGGAATAAAGACGCCATCAACAGTGGGCACTTAAAGCAAGCTCATTCATGCATAGACGCAGCATTTGAAAGCGGGATTAACTTTTTTGATCACGCTGATATTTATACCTTAGGCAAAGCTGAGCACGTTTTTGGTAAAGCGTTGGCTGAACGTCCTGAGCTCAGAGAACAAATGTATATTCAGTCTAAGTGTGGTATTCGCTTTGCTGATGAGAAAAACCCGCAGCGTTATGATTTTTCTGCTGATTGGATTGAGCGTTCTGTTGAGGGCTCACTTAAACGATTAAATACCGACTACTTAGATGTGCTTATGTTGCATCGCCCCGATCCATTAATGGAGGTAGAGGAAGTCGCGCAAATATTTAGCTGTTTAAAAGAAAGTGGCAAAGTGCGTCATTTTGCAGTTTCTAATATGTCTCAACATCAAATAAGGTTTTTGCAGCGCGCTTTAGATATGCCAATTGTAGCAAATCAAATAGAGGCCAGTTTACAAAAACATCAGTGGGTTGATGAGGGCATTTATGTAGGTAATGCCGATGGCAAAGATATTAACTTTACCCCAGGGTGTGTTGAGTATTGTCGTGAGCATGACATTCAAATTCAGAGTTGGGGCAGTTTGTGCCAAGGTTTATACTCAGGCGGTGACCTATCAAAAGCGTCACAAGCGGATGTAAACACGAGTATTTTAGTTAGTAAGCTTGCCGTTTTATATGGCACAAGTGCAGAAGCTATTGTATTGGCATGGCTACTTCGCCATCCTGCATCGATTCAGCCAATTATAGGCACAACTAATATAGATCGTATTAAGGCATCGAGTGATGCAATTAATATTAATTTAAGTCGAGAGCACTGGTATGAGTTATATATTAGCGCGAAAGGCTGCGCTTTGCCGTAAGTTAATACCCGTTTCAATATTATTTGAACGAATTGGTATAATACAAAGGTGTTGATATGAATATATTTGTCATTTTAATTAGCTTAGTGATTGCTTTGGTGATCATTATTCCTTTGCTAGAAAAGTACCAAAGTAAAATGGGGCTAGAGGGTGCTACCAAATACAGCAAGTATATTTGGCCATTAGTCATGATATCTTTGGTTGTGCAGCTAATTTATGTACTTGTAAATTAAGATTGAAACTTAAATATCACACACAAAAAAGCCTTTGCGGGTAACCCCAACAAAGGCTTTTTTATTTAATCAGTGAAGTGGTTATCTAAGTGCTAGTTGTAGCTCACGATTACGCTCTAGTTGTGCGATAAAGTTATCAGCAATAGGCTTAAATTTAGCAAGCTCTGAACGAGGTAATGGTTCAGACTTAGGTAGTTTTACGGTTTTAGGGTTACGGTGAACGCCGTTAACCAAAAACTCATAATGTAAATGCGCACCGGTTACACGACCAGTTGAGCCAACAGTACCTATTTTTTCTCCCTGTTTTACCTTTTGCCCTGTTCTGACTAGGCGCTTGTTAAGGTGTAAGTACTTAGTAATATATTGAGTACCATGGCTAATAAATACGTAATTACCATTATATTTGCTATAGCCTGCTTTAATTACTTTACCATTACCCGATGATACAACTGGCGTGCCTGTGCGTGCAGCGTAATCAATGCCGCGATGTGCTTTCACTTGTCCTGTAACAGGGTGTAGGCGGCGAGGGTTAAAGCTTGAACTAATATATTTGAAATTAACAGGCGCACGCAAAAAGGCTTTTTTCATACTACGGCCTTCAGGGGTGTAAAAGTTACCGTCTGTGTGACGAATAGCGGTGTAACGCTCACCTTGGTTTATAAATTCAGCGGCAATAATTTTACCGGTGCCAATAAACTCACCGTCAACAAAATGAGACTCATAAATTAAGCCAAATTCATCACCCTTGCGAATGTCGTTAGCAAAATCGACGTCCCAACCAAATATATCGGCAAAGTTCATGATTTGGCGTTCACTTAAACCTGCTGCAATTGCAGAGGTCCAAAAGCTACTTGAAATTTCCCCACCGGCTGTTTTGCTCAGTGTTTCTATTTCTTTGCTGTCAATTGAGGTGTCGTATTGGCCTTCGTCATTAAGTGTGACGAATAGCGTATCCGTTTTAGAAATAACGTAGCGTAATTGAGCTAATGAACCGTCTTCGGCGGTAGCAAAGCTTAACGTTTCACCTGGGTGAATTTTAGTTAGCTTACGTGTTTCAGCGTTGGTGTTTACAAGTTTATGCAGCGTTTGCGCAGAAAAACCGGCACGCTTAAAAATAATCGCTAAGTTGTCACCATTTTTAACTTGGTGATCGACAAAATCATATTCTGGAAGTTTTTGTGCTGCCTGCTCGGAATTTAGGTCTGTGAGTTTTTCGTTCTCACCTACTTTAATTTGTAATTCATAGCGCTTACCAATTTCTAGTGTGTTTTCACTATTGTCTTTGGATGCAGTGGCTTTTTCAGAAGGAAGAAAGGCTAAGGCAACAATAGCAGAAACCAAACCTAGAATAAGCATTTTGTGTTTTTTGGGGAGCGTGTTAACCACGTGAACCATAACGTGCCTTTTTCTGCTGTCAAGATAATAAATAGGTTATATTGCAGGATATAACGAATAATCTGTGAATACTAGTATTTTGTAGATTTAAACTCGAGTTAAATTAGGCTAAAATCATAGGGTATTCAGGCTGTTTGTGTTTAAAGTTGAACTGTTACACTATTTTATATTCTTGGATACTTTGCTTTTTCATCATAATGTTAAATTAGCTTATAAAACGGTTTAATTACGAGAAGTGATTAATTTATAAACTGTTTTTAGTTTGTGATAAACACTTTTGGCGTATTATTAATCGCTCGTTTATATCCCCTTTTAGAACGTACACCCTGCATTTTAGTTGGTGCTGCGATTAGTTAAAAAAGTTGTTCTAATTAGGTGGAAATTTGTTATGTTAGCTAAATAGTTTTATTTGCTTTGTGATAACGCGCTAGCAATAAACCGTGAGCATATTACACCCCTTCGTTGTCAGAATTTTTTGGAGTAACACACAGTGGATTTACAAACCGCTCTAGCAGAGATAAAACGCGGTGCAGAAGAGATATTAATTGAAGATGAGTTGGTTGAAAAATTAAAGTCGGGGAAAAAGCTAAAAATTAAAGCTGGTTTTGATCCTACGGCTCCAGATTTACACCTAGGTCACACTGTACTCATTAATAAAATGAAAACCTTTCAAGATTTAGGTCATGAGGTTATTTTTTTAATTGGTGATTTTACCGGTATGATTGGCGATCCAACGGGCAAAAATGTGACCCGTAAACCACTTACACGTGATGACGTGCTTGCCAACGCCGAAACCTATAAAGAGCAGGTGTTCAAAATTTTAGACCCGGCTAAAACAACCGTCGCTTTTAACTCTACGTGGATGGAGAAATTAGGCGCTGCGGGGATGATAAAATTAGCCGCGCGTCAAACTGTGGCGCGTATGCTTGAGCGTGATGATTTTAAAAAGCGCTATGCTGGCGGTCAATCGATTGCGATTCATGAGTTTTTGTATCCACTGGTGCAAGGCTGGGATTCAGTCGCATTAGAATCAGATGTTGAGCTAGGCGGCACCGATCAGCGTTTTAACCTATTAATGGGTCGTGAGCTGCAAAAAGATGAAGGTCAAAAACCACAAACAGTATTAATGATGCCTTTACTTGAGGGAACTGACGGCGTTCAGAAAATGTCGAAGTCACTCGGTAATTATATTGGTATTACTGATACGCCTTCAGATATGTTCGGTAAAATCATGTCAATTAGTGACGTACTCATGTGGCGTTACTACGATTTGCTCAGTAGCCTTTCTATTGAGCAAATTGCAGCGCAAAAACAGCGTGTAGAGCAGGGCACTAACCCGCGCGATATTAAAATTGAATTAGCTAAAGAGCTAATTGCGCGTTTTCACAGTGAAGCTGACGCGCAAGCTGCTCATGATGACTTCATCCAGCGTTTTCAGAAAAAAGCCTTGCCAGATGAAATCCCTGAGCTGACAGTTAATATTGATGAAGAGTCAATTTTAATCGCTAACTTACTTAAAGAAGCGGGCTTAGTGGCGAGTACCTCAGAGGCCATGAGGATGATCAAACAAGGTGCTGTAAAGCTTAACGGCGAAGACAAAGTTACAGATACCAAATTGGAAATTGCAAAAGGCACAACGGCTATTTATCAAGTAGGTAAACGCAAATTTGCAAATATCACCGTAGCTTAAAACTTCGGACATTATAAAAACCAGCTACGGCTGGTTTTTTTATGCGAACTTAAAAACGAGAACAGCCTTAATAACTTCAACGCTAATAATAATCAGAAGCCAAAAAAAGCGAGTTTGGTTAAGTGTATTGAGTAGTTGTGGTACGTCATCGGCGTTGGGAAGACGCTCTACACCGACACGCATTTTATTAAAACGCTGTGTATTATAAATAGCAGGCCCACCAAGTTGTACCCCCAAAGATGCAGAACATACACTAAGTAACCAGCCTGTATTGGTTTGATAGAAGTGTCGGCCATAATGCTTAATATAATGCATGCTTTTTTTACTGGCCTTTAGTGAGGCAATTGTCAGCGCGAGTAAACGTATGGGAATGTACTCAACAATAAAAAGAACCAGTTTAAGCGGCATCAAAAAAGAGCTGTTTGGGGCTATATCACTTCGCCACGCCTGTTGAATTAAAGTGATTAAACGATAGGCGAGAGCGGCGACGGGGCCCAATACTAAAAATATGAAAATTACCACAAAGTAATGACGCGCCGTTCTAAGTATGACACTTTCCATAATGGCTTTAATGATCCCGGGGCTTGAAAGTGCATTAACTTCACGGGCTACTAGTGGCTTTAATAATTCGCGTGCTGTCGATTTTTGATTTTTTTTGACTAGCCTAGCTATGCGTATCGCTTTTTTATTCAGGCTACTGTTTTCTAGGCATAAATATAAAATAAGACCTGATAACAGCTCGGGGTAAAAGGCAAGCTGAAGCAGTAAAACTACAATAATAAGCACAGTACTAAGTATAAGCGTACTTGCCATTGAGGCTGCTAAATAATGATATTGCTTGGTGTCTGTTTTTTTATAAATACGCTGGCTTATAGCGCTAAAAATAGCAGAGAGTATGTGGTTAGGGTGATACCAACTTACTAAAGGTAAAAAGCGCTCAGCAAGGAGCGCACAAATAAATACAATAAAGTCCAAATGATTTTGAACAATATTATTGAGCATTTACAGCGTAACCGCCGTTAATTTCTCAAGTAAAGCTACGACCATTTTTGATGAATTTATAGAGGCTGTTTCTAAGTATTCTTCAAATGATTGCGGCGACTCTTTGCCTGCAATATCAGACATTGAGCGAATAACAACAAATGGTGTATTAAGTGCAAAACACGTTTGCGCAATTGATGCACCTTCCATCTCTACTGCTAGCATTGTAGGGAAGTCACTGCGTGCTTTTTCAATACGAACAGGGTCGCACATAAACGAGTCGCCAGTGCAAATTAAACCAACAAGGGTTTTTACTTCACTAATTTGTGCAATTGTTTGCTCGGCTGCTTCTACAAGTTTAGGGTGAGCAGTAAAACCTGCTGGCATTTGTGGTACTTGGCCAATTTCGTAACCAAACGCTGTTACATCAACATCGTGATGACGTACTTCAGATGAAATTACTACATCGCCAACGTTTAGTGATGGGTCGAATCCACCGGCAGAGCCAGTGTTAATAACACAATCTGGATTGAAGTTATCGATAAGTAATGTGGTTGCGATTGTCGAAGCGACTTTACCAATACCTGATTGCACTAAAGTGACGGTATTGCCTGCAAGCTCGCCTGTGTAAAAAGTAAAACCAGCCTTGGTTAAAACTTGTGGATTTTGCATCGCCTCGCGCAAAATTTTAACTTCTGGCTCCATTGCGCCAATAATACCAACATTCATAGTGTTAAATTCCTGAGTTTGAATACGGTGATTATACTGCAAAAAATAACGTGGGGTAAAACAAACAAAAATGCGAGCTTAAAAAGCCCGCACTTTATAAACTTATTGAT
>NZ_JBQKUL010000032.1:0-50462 GCF_054968565.1 Pseudoalteromonas sp. G5_S1_54_S4
CGTGACTCTAGCATAGTTCATGATAAAGCTTCTGATTTACCGCTTAACTTATGTGTTATTATTGCTGAAAAATTAAATGGACTATACTGTGATCATATCTAGCTATGCGGCCTTATTGGCCCTTTATTATATTTATTTGAGTGTTAATGTTATAAAAATACGTAAAGCCGATGGGATTTCGTTAGGTAATGGCAGTAATACCGCGCTTGAACGTGCAACCCGAGCGCATGGTAATTTTATTGAGTACGTGCCCATTAGCTTAATTTTAGTTTTTTTATTGGAGTATCAAGGGTTAGCTAGTCATTATGTGCATGCACTAGGCGGTTTATTATTTATCAGCCGTGTTGTTCATGGTTCTGCCATTATTAACAATAATTTAAAGGCACGTGGATTGAGCATGATGAGCACCTTTGCTATTGTGATAATAAGCGCGGTGTTATTACTTTTAAGTAGATAAACGATTATGCGGTTAGTTATTGTTTTTACATGTGTTTATTTTTTCAGTTCGCTGACATCATTTGCATGGGCAATAGAAAATAATAGCAAAAACACCGTTTCTAGTTTGCATGTTGTATACCCCAAAACAATGCGCAGTGGTGAAGATGAAATATTATATCCGTTAGTACTATTAAGAACAGCTCTGCAATTCAGCGGAGAAAATTTTACATTACAACCCTCAAGTATTTCGATGCCACAGAGCCGCGCGTTAAAGCAAATTCTTCATAATGATGAAATAAACGTAGCTTGGACCATGACCTCTAAACAGCGTGAGCAACAATTACTACCCGTTAGAGTGCCTATATTTAAGGGGTTATATGGGTGGCGTGTTTTGGTAACTACACAGGATAAAGTGAATACCTTATTAAACATCAATACCCTTAGCGACTTTAAAAGCATACACTTTATTCAAGGGCATGATTGGCCTGACACACAAATACTGCAGGATAACGGTTTAACTGTATCGACATCAATCGAATATAGTTCGTTATTTAATATGTTGATAAAAGGCCGAGGTGATGTATTTCCTCGTTCTGTGTTAGAGGTTGAAACTGAGCTCAATACCTTTAAAGATGAAGCCGTTGCTAACCTCACGATAGTGCCGCACTTATTGTTGCAATACCCAAGTGCAATCTACTTCTTTTTTAGTAAAGAAAAGCCCGAAATAGCGCAAGCGGTTGAGAAAGGCTTAGCTATTATGCGTAAAAACGGTGAGTTTGATCGTTTGTTTAAGGCTTATCATAGCAGTGCGATTGAGCATGCAGATATAAAAAATAAAATTATCATTAAATTAAAAAACAATCAGTTACCCGCATTAACACCCCTTAATGATGCATCACTTTGGTTTTCAGAAAAAGACATTTAAAACGCCATGACACAAAAAATATTTATTATTGGTTTACCACGCACTGGGACGACTAGCGTATGTAATGCATTTTTAGATTTTGGTATACGTACTGCCCATACTGCTTACACTAACGCTTGTTTTGAAAATGCGGTGGCTATCGCAGACACACCTGTATTTAACGATTATCAAACATTAGATAAATATTACCCAGGTTCTAAATTTGTATATTTAAAGCGAGAACTTAGCGCGTGGCTGCCTTCAATCAAACAGCTTTTAGTGCGTATGCATACTAATTTAACGCGTGCTGATGGGGGCTTTAATATTCATTTAAAGCGCTGTTACTTAAATACGTTTAGTGATTTTTCACTCGAAAACATTAATCAGGATGAATATTTAACTAATTGTTATAACACTCATTTTAATAGTGCTAATGCTTATTTTGCTGACCGGCCTAATGATTTTTTAGCCATTGACATAGCAAATCCCGAGAGTTTTAATAAGCTATGTGAGTTTTTAAATATTACCAGCAGCTTAGCTGGCTTTGAAAAAATGAACATGGGCGGTAAAGTCACTGCATGGAATGATATAAAGCACCCATTAAAAATTGAGTCAACGTCGAAAGGGCGGATTGATAAGTTTTTGCCTTATGAAAGTTAAATTTAAATCGCGATCAAAGATTTTTATTTTTAAATACGCTAAAATCCACGCATTATTTTATAAGTTGTATCCCTATGTTTGAATTAAAATACCACACGCCATTTGAATGGACCGAAGTTGTTTTAGCTGACTTCGAAACCTTTTTACAAGACCACGCTGCTGCTGAGAAAAAAGCATCTGGCATGGCTATGTCAATGCTTTCACATTATCCGGATAAGCGTAAATTAGTTAAAGCCATGACTGACTTAGCTCTTGAAGAGTTAATTCATTTTAAACAAGTGCTTAAACTATTAATTGAACGCGATACTAATTTGGGTGATGATAAAAAAGATCCATACATTAAACAAATTCGTGCACACTTTAGGCATGGTCGTGACGGTTTTTTAATGGACAGACTATTAGTTGGTGGGGTAATTGAGGCGAGGGGACATGAACGTTTTTCTTTAGTTGCCGAGGCACTACCTGAAGGAAAAGAAAAAGATTTTTATGTCGCAATTGCTAAATCAGAAGAAAAACATAAAAATTTATTTGTGGAACTCGCCTACGAATACTTTGATAAGCAAGAAGTTGACGAACGCTTAGACGAGCTACTAACAATAGAAGCCGAAATTTGTAAAAACATTCCTTTTACAGCGGCTCTACATTAAAAATTACGGTATGTTGTTTTAAAAGCAAAAGTAACATACCAACTTTTCAATTTATAACTGCTCCCTTCATACTAATTAAACAATCAAATAAACCCTAAGTAGATCAACTTTACTGCGCTTACTTTACACAGCCTACTCATAAACAGCTATTATGAATTATTAAAGTTTAGCTTGTCGAAGGATGTGAACCGATGCAACCAATTAAACACATTGCCGTATTAACCTCAGGGGGCGATGCGCCTGGGATGAACACCGCATTATTTTCCATAGTAAAAACCGCTCAACAACATGGAATAAAAGTGTCGGGCGTTCGAAAAGGGTTTGAGGGTTTAATTGATAATGATTTAGTGACACTTGATTGCAAAAGCCTACAACAAACCATGCACTTAGGTGGTACTGTGTTAAAAACAGCGCGTAGTGAAAGATTTAGAGGTGACGCCGGTAGAAATCTAGCACTAGCTACAATTGAACATAATAATATTGACGCTTTAATTGTGATAGGTGGAGATGGCTCATTTAGAGGGTGTTTATGGTTATCACAAATTACTAACATACCGTATATAGGCATTCCAGGCACTATTGATAATGATATTGCGGGTACAGATTACACCTTAGGGTTTGATACAGCAGTAAACACATCAATGCAATGTATTGATAATATTAGAGATACTGCAGAATCACATAATAGGGTGTTTGTTATTGAAGTAATGGGACGTGATTCTGGTTATATTGGCACTTATGCCGGTTTAACCTCTGGCGCCGATTCGATATTAATACCTGAAAGTGATGAAGACATAACTTATTTAGTGAATAAAATTAGTGATTATCACAGTGAGCATGCTTTTATTGTGGTGGTATCTGAAGGTGATGAAATTGGCGTTGAGCATATATGTGAGAAAATAAGTACCGTTAATCCCAGTATAGATTTGCGCGTAACTAAGCTAGGGCACTTACAACGCGGCGGTAATCCATCTGCAGCGGATCGTATGTTAGCAATAAGATTAGGCGTACACAGTGTTAAGGCTTTATGTGCTGGAGAAAGCGCTAAAATGGTGGGTATTTTAAATAACAAAGTATCAAATACTCCTATGCAAGATGTTGCAAAACAACATGTTATAAATGAAGAGCTACAAGGGCTGTTATCTGTATTTTGCCGCTAACGACTAATTAAAGAGGAATAATGACCAATGCGAGATAATAAAAACTCTAAAATGACGATTATTAAAGGTATTACAATAAGTTTTTTATTTGCCGGTTCAACAGTCGTATTGGCCAAAGATGATTGTGCAAATTTAACGGGGTGTGCGAAAAAAGCCTGTGAAGTTAACCACCAGTTATTAACTGCAAAACGCCAAGGTAATTCACACCAAGTTACAGGTCTTAATAAAGCACTCAATAATACAAACGAATACTTCACCCAGGATGGATTAAAAGTAGAGTTACAACAAAAAATAGATGATACCAATAGCGAAATTGAAGAATATAAAACCGGTCTTAAAAAAGCTAAGCGCCAAGGTAAGCATGACAAAGTTAAAAAGTATCAGCAAAAGCTAAACGACGAAACTAAACAGCTTAAGCAATTAATTGATTAGCTAAATAGTTTGGTTGATTAAAATGTCATTACAACGTTTTTATATTTAATAAAGTAGAGCATATTACTATAAATAAATAATGTGCGAATAAAAGGGCTAAAATATCATGTTTATAAGTGACGTAATTGCCGACAGTTAGATTGCTTAAGTAGATACTTATGCTATTTAACATAATATAAATTATAGGTAATTATATATCTATATATAAGTAGCGGTCTATTTTAAATAGCTTCAAGCTCACTAAGTCCAATACTAGACGGTATCGGACATTAAATGTATTTAAACAACTATTATGGTTATTCATAGTTATCACCTTGAGGTTCCTTAATGCTTAGCTTAATATTAAAGCACAAGCCGTAAAAAACATTGAAGTATTCATATGGAATTTGTACGCCCACTCGAACCAATTTTAATTATTGATGATGTTAAACAGATCCGCGCTGATTTAAGCCAAGTATTAGCCGGTTTAGGTTTTGATGACATTATTGAGTGCGATAATTTTAATTGTGCTAAACCTCTGCTTATTGAAAAATCACCCAACGTTATATTCTTAGATGTTGATTTACCTGATTCTGAAAGCATTGAAATTTTAGAGTCGATTAACAACGAACACCCTCATGCACATGTTGTTATGTGTTCAGGCCACAATAGCTTTGAAACAGTGCAAAATACCTGGGAGCTAGGCGCAAAAGAATTTATAGCTAAGCCCTTTAACGCGCAAAAAGTTGATGCGGTAATGAAACGTTTAGAACTCATAGATTAAAGGAAATTATGCAGCACATTGTTACGACAATAATTGATGACCTATCTACCGTTATATTTGGTAAACAACAACAAATAAAATTAGCGTTAGCCTGTTTATTTAGTGAAGGCCATTTACTAATTGAAGACTTACCCGGCATGGGAAAAACCACTTTGTCGCATGCATTAGCTGCAGTACTGGGGTTATCGTATCAGCGTATACAATTTACCAGCGATTTATTGCCCGCTGATATTATTGGCACCAATATATTTAATAATAATGAACATAGTTTTTCATTTCATAAAGGCCCAATTTTCAGCCAAGTGGTGCTCGCTGATGAAATAAATCGCGCGGGTCCTAAAACACAAAGTGCTTTATTGGAGGCGATGGAAGAACACCAAGTAACAGTAGATGGAGACAAGTACCCGCTCCCTACTCCATTTTTTGTAATTGCGACTCAAAATCCATTATATCAGGCAGGTACATACCCGTTACCAGAATCACAACTAGATCGTTTTTTAATGCGAATAAGTTTAGGGTTTCCACCTAAAGATGCAGAAAAACGGTTACTGTTAAATAATCTAAAACGTGATTATTCGCAGTTACCGCAGCGAATTGAACAACATCAACTTAAGCAAATTCAAGATGCAATATCAAATATCACGCTAAGTTCGCCGGTGGTTGATTATATAATTGAGTTAGTGACTTATACTCGTGAATCTCAAACATTAACGACTTCGCTTTCCCCAAGAGCCAGTATGGCACTGGCTAAATCGGCCAAAGCGTGGGCCTATATTGAAGGCCGTGACTACGTATTACCCGAAGATGTACAGGCTGTTTTTTCAAGTGTGTGTCAGCATCGATTAGGCTTACATAGTGATGCGGGCGATACACAAATAGTTGCCATTTTAAAACATGTTTTAGTGCCCGTTTAGGTAAATTCGTATTTATAAATTTAAGCGCCCTACTTTTATTCTCGATATAAAAAGCGCGATTTTAACTGCCTTATTAAAAAATAAGCACAAAAAAAATAGCATCACCTTAAAACATAATACTATTTATGTTTTACCATCCACGCTTGGCGTTTACTTTAGCGTTGTTGCATCATTAAATTTTGTAATGGGGATTAATTATCAAAATAATTTAATTCTGTTTATGGCTTATTTAATGTTTGTGATTATTATTTTTGCCTTGTTGTTAGGTTATAGCAACGCTAAAGGCTTAACTGTCAGCTTTAAGAATACTATTGAGAGTTATGCGCCACAGCCACCTCTATTAGTGTGGCAAATAAAATCAAACGACACATGTCAGTCAATCACCTTAAGTTATCCCAATAATTTTGAACAAGACTGCTATATAGAGAGTGTAAAAGCCGATACCATACAATGCCAGTTACCATTGCCTTATTTAAAGCGCGGTCGCTATTTACTAAAGCCAATAAAAATTGCCAGTAATTATCCATTTGGTTTGGTGAGTGTATGGAGCTATATTCAACCAGATCATACCGTTTATGTTTACCCTTCAATTATTAAAACACCAAATCAAAAACATTTAAGCCAAATGACTGCCAATGATGATGAAGGAACTGAAAAACATCTAGGCGATGACGAATTTGAAAGTTTAATTACCCATTTGCCAGAAATGGGGTTGCAGCGAGTTTCGTGGAAACACTACGCAAAAACTCAGCAATTATTAGTAAAACAATTTAGTGATTTTAAATCAGCCGATACACAATTTGACTTTAATTTAATGACAGGCGATACCGAGCAACGCTTAGGGCAATTGTGTTACCTAGTATGCCAAGCGTTTGAAAGCGACATTAATTACTCGATGAAATTGCCCAATAAATCCATAGAAAATGGATCAGGTAAGCTTCATCTGCAACGCTGCTTACAAGCCTTAAGTAATGTAGGCACTGATTATGAATGAGATAAAAAATCAACGCGTTATAAATTTTTCTCTGTCATTTATTTACTTAGGTTTAGTGAGCTTTTTTATAGAACACTTGCCCCTACCCTTTATTATTATGCTTAGCGTGTTATGTGGTTGGAATATTTATTTAACTCTTAAACACAAACAAAAGCCCAATGCGTGGTTAGCAAACGGACTCGCTGTAGTAGCATTAATTATTATGCTAAGCAGTATTGGCTTTAAAGATACCGTGGTGCTGTTTGTTGCCATGCTTTTGCTGTCATGCGTTTTTAAATTACTACAGGCAAAAACAAAGCAGCATTATCAATTGATCATCACCCTCACATTCTTCTCACTTTCAGCAGTGTATTTGTTTAGCCAAACTATTTTTACCACTTTAATTATTAGTACACTGTATATTTTAAATTTTGCTGTACTTGGGTTACTTGAATCTAGTCATAGTTTAAAACTGTCATCAAAACAAAGTGCTAAAATAATATTTCTGGCTTTTCCTTTGGCAGTTGTACTCTTAATATTTTTACCAAAACTCCCTGCATTTTGGCAATTACCTGGGCCAAAAATGGCGCAAACAGGCCTATCTGAACAAGTAGACCCATTTGATATAGCTAAATTATCAAACTCCGATGAATTGGTTTTTAGAGCGAAGTTTGATAATAATTCAACCACGCCTCCTTATTACTGGCGCGCTATTGTACATGATGAATTTGACGGTAAAGCTTGGAAAACATCTTCATTTTTAAAGCAAGCAATGATGTTACCAAGCCAAAATAACAGCAATGGAAACACCACTCAATACTCAATAATTGCTGAGCCAGCAATGGCTGATTGGTTATATGGGCTTGGCTATGCCAGTAGTAACAATGAAAATGTAGTTTCCAACTCATTCGGCTTGCTGCGTAAAAAACAATATAAATCCAAAGTGTTAAAATATTCTGTTAGTACTAAACCATTATCGACTAAGAAGCTTAATAGCGTAGAGCAGCGTTTTTATAAAACGCTTACTGTGAGTAATAACCAAAAAAGTTATCAACTGGCGCAACAGTTAAAAAACAGAAGTGCTAACGCTGATGAGCTTTTTAATAAACTGCTAGATTATTTTTCGCAAAATAGTTTCAGTTACACTCTTACGCCAACACCTATGCGCGATGATGATACGCTTGATCAATTTATGTTTAATAATAAACGTGGCTTTTGTGGTCATTATGCCAGTGCAGCTGCCTTTATTTTTAGAAGTGCTGGCGTTCCAGCGCGGGTAGTAAGCGGATATTTAGGCGGAGAGCATAATCAAAACAATGACTATATTACCGTTCGTCAATACGATGCGCATGCTTGGGTTGAGGTATATACTAATGCAGGCTGGAGAATATTTGATGCAACAGCGGTTGTTGCGCCCGAACGATTAAATGGTTCTTTATCACAGAGTGCTGCATTAAATGATGAATTTAAAAATAATATTAATTTTGGTTTAGTTAGCTTAAGTAATTATGCTGCCATAAACTGGCTTAGACTTGAATTAGAAAACTTAGATTATCAATGGTCTAGTTGGGTACTTGGGTTTGATAAAGACAAACAACAATATTTGTTTGCTACCTTATTTGGTAATAAGTTTATTTGGCTGGTGCCACTTGGGGTTATTATTATTTTAATTTTGAGTTTTACGGCTTACTTTATTTATTTAAACAGACCTAAAGCCTCAACAAAACAACCTCCGCTGGTAAAAGAGTATTATCAAATACTCAGTTGGGCTAATAAGCACACTATAAACTACCCTGAAAATGCTACGCCTATTCAAACATTACAACACATTAGTCAACAAGCCCCCTATGCAGAGCAACAAATAACCGCCTTTTGTCACTTATTTGAGCAAGTGCGCTATGCGAGACAACCATTTACCAAAGAACGTAAAAATCAGGCTAAAGATCTGATAAAATTAATTAAATCTATAAAACAGAGAAATCTATGAACGCAGTTATTATAGGCGTTATTTTAATGCTGGGACTCACTTTGGTCCGCGTAAATGTGATTGTTGCAATGACAATAAGTGCGCTTGTTGCCGGATTAACCGCAGGCATGGGCTTAAAAGAAAGTATTGATGCTTTTAATTCTGGCTTATCATCAGGCGCCGAAATTGCTTTAAGCTATGCGATGCTAGGTGCATTTGCCGTCGCTATCTCTAAGTCAGGCTTAACGCGTATTTTGGCCGCTAAGTTACTCGCTAAAGTAAATGCTCAAACAGGCTCTAGTGAAACCATATTAAGCTACTTTATTCTGTTTATTATTTTGATTTGTGCTATCTCTTCTCAAAACTTGGTGCCGGTGCATATCGCTTTTATTCCCATTTTGATCCCGCCGCTGCTTGTTGTGTTTAATAAACTGCGATTAGATAGACGTGCCATTGCTTGTATTTTAACCTTTGGTTTAGCCACCTCGTATATGGTGCTCCCGTATGGTTTTGGGGGTATTTATTTATACTCAATATTACATAAAAATCTAGTTGATAATGGCCTTGAGATTGTTAATACCAGTGTCCCTTTAGCAATGATAATTCCAGCTATTGGTATGTTTGTCGGCTTGTTGATTGCCCTATTTATTAGTTATCGAAAACGCCGCGAATACACAAGCACAGCATTAACAGTTCAAAGCCAACAAGCTGATGTTGAAAACCCAAAAAAGGTAATGCTGGTTGGTTTATTTGCCGTGCTTGCTTCTCTGATCGCTCAAAATGCCAGTGGCTCAATGATATTAGGTGGCCTAGTCGGGGTGGTTATATTTAGTGTATTTGGTGTGGTTAAGTGGGAAGAAAACGGCGACGTATTTAGTAAGGGTGTTGCCATGATGGCAATGATTGGTTTTATTATGATTTCTGCGCAAGGTTTTGCTGCTGTAATGAAAGAAACCGGACACGTTGCTAGCCTAGTCCATAGCAGCGCCGCCATTTTTGACGGTAATAAACCCATAGCAGCTGCAGTAATTTTATTAGTCGGCTTATTTATAACCATGGGCATTGGTAGTTCATTTTCGACTGTGCCTATAATTGCAACCTTATTTGTGCCTTTATGTTTAGAGCTAAACTTTTCTGTAATGGCAACCGCTGCACTTGTTGGTACGGCTGGCGCATTAGGTGATGCCGGCTCCCCTGCCTCTGACTCTACTCTAGGGCCGACATCAGGACTTAATGCTGACGGACAACACGACCACATTTGGGATTCGGTTGTGCCAACCTTTATTCACTTTAATATTCCGTTATTGGTGTTTGGCTGGATAGCCGCTATGGTTTTATAGTTATTTAAAGGCGTGCATTGCACGCCTTTTTATTAGTCTCATTTATTACTTTAATACGCCCTGCTCATTGAAAAACCAATACTTTTTATCTTGTTTAATTGCTAAGTTGGCCATTAGATAAATAAAGTATGATGTGTTCTTTATGGTTAATAATATAAGCACCATAATTGGTGCTTATATTATTTTTACTGTTAGGTGTTATAACTCAAAACCATGCAGCATTTTGTCACACACGACAGGTGTTGGCCTGTGGTTATCATCAACAGCAACAAAGGTAAAGCTGCCGGTTATAGCAGAGTGCTTGTTATCTTTCTGCATAGTTTCTAGGAATATTTCAACATCTACCTTTAGGCTGGTATTCCCTACATGCGACACTTTTGAGATTAATTCGGCAAATGAACCTGCCGGAATAGCCTCTTTAAAATCTACCCTATCAGATGAAATAGTCACTAATGGCTTACGGCAAAAACGGGTAGCTGCTATAAAAGCAACCTCATCCATCCACGCTAATGCATCACCACCAAATAGCGTATTGTGGTGATTAGTACGCCCAGGAAATACCGCTTTTGTAACCGATGTGGTCGAATCTTTTATACGCTGCGCAATAATTGCTTCGCGCTCTACTTGAGTCATAATCTCTACTTTTTGTTTGCTAATGTGTCTTGCATCAATAATGCAGGGTCAAGGCGTTCACCTTGCCAATTAAATCGCCAATCTAAATGTGGGCCAGTTACTCGCCCTGTCGCCCCTATTTCAGCCACTTTCATACCTTGTGTAATTTTATCCCCCACTTTTACATCTAGCTTGCTTAAATGAATATAAGTCGAGGTAACACCGTGGCCATGATCTAAAATTAATGTGCCACCTGAGTAATATAAATCTGGTTCAGCAAATACCACGGTACCGCTGATCGGCGCATACACAGGAGAACCTGTTTTATTTGCTATGTCTAAACCAAAGTGTGGTCTGCGTGGTTCACCATTAAAGTAACGCTGGCTTCCATAAACACCTGAAATACGGCCCTCGGCAGGCCTAAGCACAGGCTGTAAAAAGTACTCTAGGTCAGAGTTAACAGCGCGCGCTTTTCTTACCGCGACCGCTTCACGGCTAATACGTTCACTGACCGCTTTTGGTGGCGATACATATTTTTTTGCAACACCGGTTATTTTATCGATGTTGTAGTCACGAAGGGTTATAACTAAATCTTGGCTGTGGTTTTTTCCACTTTTATCAACCCATGATAAAGTGTGGTTTGGTTTTGCATCACGACCAAAACCAAATACAAATAAGCCAGTATCAGATAGCTTTAATGGCTTACCATTTAAGCTAACCGATTTTGCGTTATTCAATTGCCCTGTAACCAAGCCGCCTTGAGTTAAATGTCCTTTTAGTTCAACTGCCAAAGCACTAAAACTAAATGATGCAATTAACGCTGACACTAATAAGGATTTAAGCATAACTAATTGACCCCTTGCCGACGCCTTCATAAGCGGTAATTTTTACGTCTTTTTCTGGATGCTGCAGTTTTACTTGGCCGGCAATATACTCAGCAATACATTCTACTGTGGTATCTATTGGTAAAATGTCGCAACGCGATTCGCTAATAGCCATTTCAAAATAACCTTGCGCGGCTGTGTATGCAAAACACACGTCATCTTCTTTGGCGATAATGTGTTTTAATTCAGAGGCGCTGATTTGATCTTCGCTGGTAGCTAAGTAAATATCTTGCCATTTATCAGCCCACTGTTTTTGTAAACGAGGCATAGAGATACCACCTAAGCTGATCCCTATTTGTGAACGATGGCCATGAATAATGCGCTGGCAATTACCATCATGCTTTTTAAGGCCATGGCTGTAGTGGTAGTAAAAACTTTGGTTGTGCTCAGGCTTTAATACCAGTTCAATTTTTTCAATATTATCAGGAAGCTGTGGCAGTATTGTGGCAACTAAATACTCTGTAACCGACTCAATGGTTATTTCGTCGGTATCTATTAGGCAAAAAGCTTGATGAGGCGCACTCATTGCAAGGTGCTTATTCTCACCAAATGTACAATCTAATGTTTTATGATCAGCAAATTCATTAATGCTACCGTTTATGTTATTTGGAACAGCTAAACGGTGATCAATACACTCATCAATAATGCCTTTTATTTGCTTTTTAACTAAGCCAAAGTCTAAAACCATAGACTCTTCATTTAGTTTGCCATGTAAAGTCAAATCAACAATCCAACTTTCGCCAACTGCACCGCGTTTATTGCATAAGTAAGAAAAATCAATCACAGTGAGTGAGTTAACAAAAAGGGTCATAAATTTCCTTTAAACTGATTAAAAGTCAGCCCTAATTATAATGATTTCTGTTAGTAATTGCGCGGTTTAATCATACTAAAATCAGTTGCATTGACTGATTGGCTATATTTAAACCATTTTTTAACTGCTCCGAGTTGTTTAGCGTACAAGTGTACGCTAAAGTACGGGGCAATTTCTAAGCAAAGATTAAGTGTTATGGAACCTAAAAATAGCTATACAAAAGAAGATTTGATCCTTTGTGGTCAAGGTGAAATGTTTGGTGAAGGAAATTGTCGTTTACCAAGTGACAATATGTTAATGATGGATCGTATCATCTCTATCACCGATGATGGTGGTGAGCACGGTAAAGGCCAAATTATTGCTGAGCTAGATATTGACCCTAGCCTTTGGTTTTTTGACTGCCACTTTAAAGGCGACCCTGTAATGCCGGGTTGTTTAGGCTTAGATGCAATGTGGCAACTGGTTGGGTTTTTCTTAGGCTGGTCTGGTGGCCCTGGTCTTGGCCGCGCATTAGGTGTAGGCGAAGTGAAATTTACTGGCCAAATTCTACCAACGGCAAAAAAAGTAACTTACCGTCTCGATATGAAACGCGTTATTAAACGTAAGTTGTTTATGGGTATGGCTGATGGCACTGTTGAAGTAGACGGCCGCGTTATATACGAAGCAAAAGATTTAAAAGTGGGCTTATTCCAAGACACTAGCGCGTTTTAATTTTAACGCACGCAACAAAAAAGCCTCTAACTAGAGGCTTTTTTTGCTTAAATTCGTTGTGAGTTTATGTTTTATACATATTGCGATTTTCTATTGCCTCGCGCCAACCACCAAGCCACTCAGACTTAGGATCAACTTGTTGATAAGGGCAGTGCTCTTTTGAGCGACCAGCTAAACCAGCTTTAAAACCTTGAGAATGAGCTCTTTCTAAACGATCTCTTTTCTGTCTCTTCATCGGTAAAATCCTCACCTTTATATTTATATTTTTGTAGCATTAAGTTCATCTACATTTAATAAATAGCCAACAAAAATGTTTAATTCAAACACAAAATACAATTAATTTGTTTGACTTTAACTAAGCTGCTGATGCAATGATAAATTAATTTAAAAATAATTTTATTGCTCAACATTAACCAATTTAACTTTATTAAAATGTTCCGATACATCGGTTCAAAACACATAAGTGTCATATTTGTGACTAACAATATACCCTTAAGTTCCCAATTAACCTGAACTCCGGATAATAAATCCATCTCAAGCAGCTATTTTCAGCGCTAACTGCGTTGAATTTACTTGCAATAGGCTAGCTATTGACGCGTAATTTCGCCTTGTTTTCACTAAAAATCTCTAGCTTGAGAAAATAAAAATAAATATCATTTTGATTCAATATGTTAGTAAATCTCTTAACCAGAGTTCAGGTCAATTAATTTGTAATCAAAAAATGAACGTCAGAGCTGTTTTAAAAACATCCCAAATAAAAGCTTGATTAATTAAAACCGATCGGTCTAATATAAAACATGAACAAAACACCAGCAGTTGCAACTAGGCGTGGCCGCCCACCCAAAATAGCCAGAGACAGCGCAGATACAAAAGCGCTGCTCATTCGTGTGGGCTTAGAAACCTTAACTGAGTTTGGCTTTAGTGCCACCGGGCTCGACACCATATTAAAAAAAGCAAAAGTACCAAAAGGCTCTTTTTATCATTACTTTAAAAGTAAAGAAGCCTATGGTTTGGCTCTTGTTGATGCCTACGACGTTTTTTTTATAAATAAACTTAAATTTTACCTAGAGCAATCTGAAGTCCCCGCACTTGAGCGCATTGTTAATTTCACACAAAGCGCAATTGCTGGAATGCAAAAGTATGATTACAAACGCGGGTGCTTGGTGGGTAACTTAAATCAAGAGCTTAATCATTTAAGTGACGACTTTAAAACTCGTTTAATGCAAAGCTACATCGCTTGGCAACAACAATTAAAACGATGTTTAGATTTAGCCCAGCAGCAACAAACTATTAATCCACACATTAATACCGAACAAATGAGTGAATATTTTTGGGTGGGTTGGGAAGGCGCAGTAATGCGAGCTAAACTAACCCAATCAAGTAAGCCACTTACTTTATACACAGAAATGTTTTTACGCGCATTACTCAGTTAATGCATTTTTTATTACTAATTTAAAGACGATCGGTCTAAAAGGAAATCTAATGAGCAATTCTATCAAAGCTATTGTTATAGATAAGCAAGACGACAACTACACTGCAGTCCTAAGCACCATAAACAGTGACGATCTACCAAACGAAAATGTATTAATTGATGTGCTTTACAGTACCTTAAATTATAAAGATGGCTTAGCCATCACGGGTAAAGGGCCTGTTGTACGTAGCTTTCCTATGGTGCCGGGGATTGATTTAGTGGGTACAGTGACTAGCAGCGACAGTGCTGAATTTAAAAGTGGCGACCACGTTATTTTAAATGGTTTTGGTGTTGGCGAAAAGCACTGGGGTGGCTTATCTCAAAAAGCGGCACTGAGCAGTGATTGGTTAATTCCCCTACCCGCTAACTTATCACCTAAACAAGCTATGCAAATTGGTACTGCCGGTTATACGGCAATGCTCAGTGTTATTGCACTAGAAAAGCAAGGCGTTACTCCCGAGTCAGGTGAAATTTTAGTGACCGGTGCTAATGGTGGCGTAGGCAGTTTTGCTATTTATTTACTAAGCCAGCTAGGTTATCAAGTCACCGCTGCAACAGGTCGTATGGAGCAAGCAGACTATTTAAAATCATTAGGAGCAACTAATGTAATTGATAGAAATGAGTTTTCTAACCCTGGTAAACCTTTGCAAAAAGAACGCTTTGCTGCAGCTATTGATTCTGTAGGTAGTCACACACTTGCAAATATTTGTGCATCACTTAAATATGGGGGGGTTGTTACTGCTTGCGGGCTTGCTCAAGGTATGGACTTACCGGCCTCGGTTGCACCATTTATTTTACGTGGGGTTTCATTAATGGGTATTGATAGCGTTATGCGCCCTAAAGCGGATCGTGTTGAAGCTTGGAAACGTTTAGCTTCATTAGTTAATGCCGATTACTTGGATAAAATTTCAACTGAAATAAATCTTGATCAAGTCATTGAAAGCGCTGAGCAACTAATGCAGGGCCAAATTCGTGGTCGTGTAGTGGTTAATTGTCAAAGTTAAGCATTTTTGCTACTAAACTCTCGTTATTAAATTTATAATGTTCGCTGATTTTTTAATAACGAGAGAACACCTATGAGCAACCAAGAACTTTTCAGTAATAACCCACTGCAAGGCGTTAAATTAGAGCAAGTGGTTGAAGAACTGGTTGAGCAATATGGGTGGGAACTCCTGCATGCCTACTTACAACTTAACTGCTTTAAAAATAACCCTGACATTAAATCTGCAGTTAAATTTTTGCGTAAAACCGAGTGGGCACAACAAAAAGTAGATAATTTCTATTTGTACCGCCTTAAAAACTTACCTCGCCCAGATGACGTACAATACGAACTGCCTCCACGCGACCGCATTATTCCTGAAGGCGATAAACCAGGTGAGCCTTGCGAGTTAAGCTTTTCTGATGCAAAACGTATTCAAGAAAAAAAAGCAGCAAAACAACGTGCGCGTACCCGTAAGCAACGTTCAAATTCAAGTAACCCGTGGGGTAACTAATACGTATTTTAGGCAAGAGTTAACAATAAACGTTAGCTCTTGCGTTACTGCAAACTGAAGTAATTAATAACCGCGGTATTTCCAAAAGTCGTCTTCAGTTTTAGTTTTTTCATTAATAAGATTAAATGTTTTATCTGCAATCACTTTCCCCGCTAAAGATAGGGTCATACGCCAGTCACCTATTTTATCCTCAATAGGCTCCCATACCGTATCGCCTAAATAAAACGACCAGTCGTTGTCTTTAACATATACAGTACCCTCAAAAGGCAGCATCACTTCGCCATTGGTATCTATAATACCTGGGTGGTAAATACAAAAATGTAGTTTTTCGCCTTTAGCTTTTTTAATATTAACTATCAGACCAAATTCTACATCAAGTTCTGCTTTGACTTGCGTAGTGAATTGAGTAATTTGCGGTAGCGATTTACTGTCTTTGTCCCAGTGACTATATATGCCGAAACTTTGTAATGTAATTTGTGGTTTAGATTTTGCCATTGAACTTTCTATTTTTGTACTTTCAATTTTTAAACCACCAGCTTAAGCGAGCGGTTTATTAATTAAGTAGTTGCTTTGGATTTTTAGGGTAATATTTGCTTGGTTGTTGTTCACATAAACCAAACTCACGAGTGTTTTTATACGGTAACTTCATAAAGCCAGCCACCCCCACGTCGGTAATATTTACCGCGTATTGCATAAGCTTATTTAGTAAACGTTTAAATTCTACTTCTTTGCTGGCATCAAGTAATCTGTAGTAATGATGAATTTTCATCCTATCTGGCAGCGCTTCAAAAATAATACAGCCGGTATGATGTATCTGGTTTAGCTCAAATACACATTTAATCACTTTTTTAGGCAGTTGCAATTGCTCATCGGGGTCTTTACCATCTTCAAAATATGAATGCGGACGCGTTACATCGCTGGCTTTTACATTAACCACTTCATAATCAAGCTCAGGTAACTGGTTAAATTTAAACGCGCCAGTCCCATCACGTTCTAACTGAATTGTTTTGCGGGCATCAAATAAACAACACTTAAATAAGCCTTTTTGGCTAATAGCCTGGGCTAACATTACTGTGTTGTTTACTGCATCGGTGAATGCGGTTGCGAGGGTCTCGTCATGCATAATGAGTGACGATTCAACATACAAAGATTCATCTTTCCAATGAAAGCTGAGCCCTCCTACTACAGGATATTTAGCTAAGCGGCTAATAGAGGCTAAAAACGCTTTTTCGGTATCCCCAGTATCAAATAAAAACTCTTTATAATACCTATCAAGCTGAGCATCGTTAACATCTAAAAGTTGTTGTTTATGATCGGCTTGGCGTAAAAATTGTTTTCTAGAGCTATAAACTACGGTTTCGGGTTCGGGGTCTTGGCTAAACCAAAACGGAATTGCCGCTTTAGTTTCTGTTTTTGGTAGTTGTGGTAAATACGCTTTTGCCATGGTTTCTATGTTACGCATAAAATAGTCACCTGCTTTGTCTCTGACTAACCGTTCTTTTGAAAGCATGCCATCAATAACGTTTGCCAGCTCCTTAGGTAACATTAAACTTCTGGCAGGTATAGCCTGAGCACCAAATCGGCAAGACTGCGCCGAGGCAAGTGCATATAGCGTTGATGCAACCCCCTGCTCATCAAAACGAGGGGACGACTTTTCACCCGACATTTGCGCATCACCTATAAAATACACATCGCCCATACGGGCATTGGTAGTACTTAAGTCACCCGACATTAAATCCATAAAATTACTGGCAATTGGGTTTCCTTGTTCATCTACTTGGGCATAAACAGAGCTTCCCCAGTCAACCAATGAAAGCTGCTTGGCATTTTCATCCCACACCAAGTTAGAGGGTTTAATATCACCATGTACAATAGGCTGCGGGCTTAAACCATTTTTATGACGACGTAAATCAAGCAACACATTTCTTAATTTAACCGCTAAGCTCATTATTTTGGCGGCCGGTAAGCGCCCTTGCTTTAGTGATACTTTTTCAAGGTCTTCACCAATGGCGCGCGCCATCATCAAAATGCCTTGTTTTTTTATTCGCTCAAAGCCATAAAATGTTGGCACTAAGGGATTTTTGATTTGCGAAAGCATATACGCTTCATCTTCAAGGCGATCACGGACACTTTGCGCGAGCGTAATTCTAGAAAACTTAAACACCCAAGGCAGGCCATGTTCATCATCCCCTGCAAATACAAACCCAAATGCCCCTGAGCCAATCATTTCTACCTTTTTATACCCAAGCAAAGTGAGCTGTTTAATACAAATATTAAGCCACTGACGATGTTTTTTTGCATCACGGTGTGACAGCAAATAAACCGATTGCTCTTCGTTGATATAAAAATTGCGAATTTCTTTAGCTTTCAATGCGGGTTCTCTAGGTTAGTTGTTAAAAGCGCAGTGTTACCTTTATATTTGATAGTAACGCGAGCATTGTTTTAATTAAACCTTTAAGCATCACAATATGTTTATCAAGCTGTTATGTCATGGTATTTAGTCATGATTTAGACGTATATCGCTGTTATTTGCTATTTCGCCGTATCCTACTTAACCACAGCATCGTAAATAGGGTAAAACACACCTTTATATTATTCTTAGGTTAAAAAAATGAAACGTATTATAAAAGCCTCTTCAATCGCGCTTGCTCTGAGTATGTGCATGAATGCCCAAGCCGCAGACTTTGATTTTTCTTCAAAGGTGAACAGCGATGCAAATACGCTGGTTGTATTTTATAGCCAAGATGGAAATAACAGCCAATTTAAAGCGCTCGACAAGCAGTTCGATGGCCAATTGCAACGCGTTATTGATATAGAAAATTTTACCGGCGATTATGCTAAAGTGGCACAACTTGTTGCGCCAAGTAAAAGTAACTACAGCCGCGTTTTAGTCGCAGGTACTGGTAATACAAGCGAGTTTGATAAAGCAAAAGCAGCTAAGTTAGGCGGTAATATTCACGCTCAACTAGTTAAAGCCAAAGTAGGCACTGCCAGCGTTGTATTTGAAGATGTAACCGGTGTAAGTGACAATGCATTACTTGCTGCTAACTTTGCCCATGGTGCAAACTTACGCGATCATCGTTTTGAAAACTATAAAAAAGAACCAAACACTGAAACAGTTAGCTATACATTTGATGTTGATAACACTAAGCAAACTCGCAAGCTTTACACCCAATTAGAAAGTATTCAAGCCGGTGTTTTTTTAGCCCGCGATTTAACCTCTGAAGTCGCTACCGAAATGACACCTATTGACTTTGCTAATGCGGCAAAAGAATTAGCATCTTTGGGCGTAACCATCAAAGTATTGGAGCCTAAAGAAATAAAAGAACTGGGTATGGGTGCATTAGAAGCTGTTGGTCGAGGTAGCCAGCAAGGTGCCCGTTTAGTGGTTGCCCATTATAAAGGGTCTGACGATGCCCCTATTGCCCTTGTTGGTAAAGGCATTACGTTTGACTCAGGTGGTTACAGCATTAAAACCGGTGCATCTATTGCACGTATGAAGTCAGACATGGCCGGTGCTGCTGCAGTGCTTGGTACAGTTAAAGCAATGGCGTTAGCTAAAGCTGACAAAAACGTGGTAGCCGTTATGGGTATGGCTGCGAATATGGTATCGCAGTTTGCTGTAGCCCCAGGTGATGTTGTTCGCACCGCTGAGGGCTTAAGTGTTGAAATTTTAAATACCGACGCCGAAGGCCGCTTAGTGTTAAGTGATGCTATGTGGTATGCGCGTGAGCACTACAAACCAGAAATTATGATTGATGTTGCAACACTCACCGGTTCAAAAATCCGTGCTGTAGGCAATGAATATGCGGCTGTGTTCTCAGATGACGATACACTAGTATCTCAACTAACAGTAGCTGGTAAACAAGTAAACGAAAACCTATGGCGCCTACCCTTAGGGTATAAAGATATGTTGGAGTCTGACATTGCTGATTTAACAAATGTGGGTTCAGGTGGCCCAGGTGCAACCACTGCTGCCACTTTCTTAGAGCATTTTGCTGGCGATACCCGTTGGGTGCATATCGATATTGCAGGTAATGCCTTAGTGAAAAAAGGTAAAGATGAGCTTTCACCAGGGGGAACGGGGTTTGGTGTTCGCTTATTAAGCGAATGGTTATTAGCTAACTAATTGTTTATTAATACGAATAAAAGCGCCAAAGTAGGTTTACTACTTTGGCGCTTTTTGTACGAAAACAGTTTTATAGAGCTCAATACATCACTATTAATAAATTCTTAAAAGTGTGTTTATTATTTGATTTTGTTTGATTTATAGTCAAAAATAGAAGGAACAATTAATAACGAGGTCAAAGGAATGAAAATAACCTACCTGCTCTACAGCATTTTTTATTTAAGCATTTGTTTTCTTTTCTATTTTGAACAGCTCTCCACCATTGCTGCAGCAATTATAGTGCTGTTATCTGCAATTTTTTATATAAAACCAGCAAAATCTGAATCAGCAAATAACAATTCGTCACTAGGTGCCGTGCAGTCGTTCAATAACAAAATTGCACAAAACATTACCAAAGCCACCTCAAATAATGCCATAGGCGCAGCTGAAGTGTCATTTTATGTTGATAGCTTATCTAAAGAAATAGACGCTTGTTATAACGAGAGTGAAACTGTCGGGCGTGCCACACACGAGCTTTCACAAAATAGTACTGAACTCAGTGACAGCATGACCACTATTAATCAAGCAATGGTACAAACAGCGCAAGCCTCAAGCTCTGCCGATAGCCGCTTACAAACGGCCAGCAGCCAAATTGATTCGTTATCTGGCTCTATAGATAAAGTGGCCCAGCAATTAGATTTATTATTAAAAAGTGCCAGTGATATACAAAGCATTACCCAAGTTATTCAAAACATTGCAGAGCAAACCAATCTACTTGCTTTAAATGCGGCCATAGAGGCCGCTCGTGCAGGTGAGCAAGGTCGTGGTTTTGCGGTTGTTGCCGACGAAGTGCGTAACCTTGCAAATAAAACCAATGAAGCAACCAAACAAATTGCTGACATGCTCACAGACATTAACGCCAACAGTATAAAAACCAATGAAGATATGAAGCAGGTTTCACAGCAAAGTATTTCTGTAAAATCAGAGCTTGAAAACGTGACTCAATCCTTTTTAACAATTAACCAAGATATTGGTGCCTCATCTACCGCGCTTGATAGTATGCATCAGTCTGTTTCTGCATTTCAGCATGCAACCACACAAATAAATAGCTCAGTCACTAGCATCAGTAGTTTATTGGGCGAAGTTACTAAAAAAGGCAGTACAATTTCTCAGCAAGCGTCTTCTTTATCGCTGGGATCAGAATCAATATTTAGAGAGCTTGAAAACATAGAGTATGACGCATTCTTTAAACCAATCCTGATATCGGCTAAACACGCCAGTAAAGCAATTGGCGAATGTTTTGAGGGTTGGATCCAAAGCGGAAAAATAACCCAGCAACAACTTTTTTCGCAAAACTATAAACCCATCGAGAATACTAATCCAACCAAGTACACAACCGATTACGATAAACTTACAGATCAATCACTGCCGGCTATTCAAGAACCAATTCTGGAAAATAAAGACATAATTTTTGCAGGAGCCGTTGATACTAAGGGCTACTTTCCTACTCATAACAAACGCTATAGCCAAGCCCTAACCGGTAACTTTGAAAAAGATTTAGTAAACAACCGTACTAAACGTATTTTTAATGACCCGACAGGAATTCGCTGTGGTAGCCACACCGAAAGCTTTTTATTACAAACCTATAAACGTGATACCGGTGAAATACTGCATGACCTCTCGGTGCCAATTTATGTAAACGGTAAACATTGGGGCGGGTTTAGAATTGGGTTTAAAAGTACAACTCATTAATTAATATAAAAAGGGAGACACATGGTCTCCCTTTCTATATGTGATGTGTTTATTTTTTAGAAAACAGCATACGTTTAAAGGTGTTATCAGCCAAAATGTAATGATGAAATAATGCAGCCGCCGCATGTAAGCCTATTACGTAATAACCAACTTCGCCCGCTGTTTCGTGTATTTCTTTAATGGTTTTACCCAGCTCTTTGTTTTCACTTGCCAATGGAGGCAACTCTAAACCAAAAAACGGGATGGGTTTACCTGCTAAACTCAAAATCAGCCAACCAGCTATAGGCATAGCAAACATAAACACATACAGCGCAATATGAACAAATGTAGCTAATTTATTTTGCCACTTTGCAGGCTCAGGTTGTATGGCAGGTGCTGCACCACCCACTAAACGCGCAACTACCCTCACGCTTACTAAAGCTAAAACCGATAAACCCAACATAAAATGCCACATTTTAAAGGCATCACGGGTTTCAGTGCCTTTATCAAATAATTCGCGAAGTTCAATACTACCGTACACAGTGACAATTAAAATAAACATCAACCAATGCAAAGCAACAGAGAGTGTATTGTAATGAGTATCTGTATTTTTAAAATTCATAATACCTCCTAATAAACGCATTAAAGTTAAAAGCTCACTTATGCGTATGAGTACATGTATACAGGCTAACCTTTAATCACTCACAGTTTAATGATCTGAAACATAGAATGAGTTAATAAGTCAGTTCAATAGTTTAATGATTCTGGAATTTAAGTATTAGTTATAATAACTGAGCAAGCTTAAAATAAACTTAAATAATAGGCATAAAAAAACGGCAACCTTAAGTTACCGTTTTAAAAAAGCTACGTGTGTTTAAAAGTAATAAACCGCTAAAATTAAATGAATTTCTAGATCGTCAATCTTTGTATGCTAACCAATGCTTAGACAGCTCGCTCTTTTGATGTATGAAGTCAAGATTTTACCCCTTTGGTTCCATAGTCACTTATTAGGCTATGATGCCTCGATAACATCGAATATCTTTTCGACAATAGTTAAGCTATAACCTAAAGTAATGATAAATATCATAGAACCAAAGAAGTAAGCCTCAGCAAAACCATATATTTTTAGTGAAAAAACTGCTGAGGCAACCAATATAAGTAAAAAAAGAACTCCAATAGACCTTGTTAGACTTTTGAAGCGATTTTTAAAAACTTCAAACCTTCTCGGTTGCATGAAAATCAAATTTTTGCACATGTCATATGTGAAACCACCGTACATTATGATCGCAGCAAGCGAAATAGTTTTAACAAAGCTAGTACTTGTTTCATTGTATAGATCTTGATAGAAATTAATGAAATAAGAAAAAATAATAAGTAGAAGCCCTGAAATGGAAAATTTAACTAAATACTGCATTTTAATCCTCTTGATTTAAGAAATAGCCTAACGCCGCAAACAACAGCGCATAGGATGGCGTTGTTTTTGCTGGCTTTTGTTTTTAGCAAAAACGATGACAGCCGTTAATGCGTCTGCTTGCTTTGCTTTGTTATACGCATTAGTAATGAGGAGCAATATTTGGACTTCCTTCCCATTTAAAGCTTGCTAACAAATGATTTGTAATTTGCACCAATACATCTAAAACGGGCTGACTTATTTCAACACGTTGATAACTGCCGTCGGCGATTGTGTAACAAAGCTGATTGTTTTCAAGGTTACTCAAACCAAGAAAGCCTTCTGTTTCCATTTTTTTACCTTTTTTCTTGTCTTGCCAAGTTCCATATCCTCTTGATCGATCCTCAATATGTAATGCGGAATTTCTAATTTTCCTAACAGAAGGAAGTAAACGATTAAATTCATCACGACAGTGCTGTACCTGTTCAGGCATACCATCATAAATACAGAGTTCTTCCAAAAATTTACCAAAAGAGTCAACCGCATAAACAAATGTATGGGCATGTATAAATGGAATTTTATGGATATAGGATCTAGGCAGTATTCCCAGTTCAGCTTTTTTAAATCTTAATTGCTTTTCAGAGAGTATTCGATATTTATCGAAATCTTGGTAATAGTCTTCACCTGCCTCTTGACGAATTTTTTCATCTATTTCTCGCCTCAGTTCAGCATCTCTTTCCCATTCATTCTTGGAGTTAGGCCTTTCATTTCTACACGCTTCAAACATTGATAGTGAAATTGCAGCTTCTGTAACAATCCCCTCAATACTTCTAAACATACTTTCAATTTCATATTTGATTTCTTCATCTTCAAATTGAAGCCAAGTGCCTGGATAATTTAACTCGAAAATGTACATGTTCATCCTTGCGTATAACAGCTTATTGAACACCACTTTGGGGGGTTATAAAATCCCAAAGCGGCGTATATTACATTGTTCAATAATTCCACTAAATAACTTCAATGTAAACAAGTTATTACGCAAGTTATAAAACACTCGTTGTTAAAATACAGCAAAACGAATTTTAATAATGTTATTGGATAAAATACCACGCACTGTCTATATATACAGTGTCTTTTTTTATTTGAATATCGTTTATGAAACCCTGTTTCTAACCATGATTAAATTATAATGGTGCGATTTAAAACAAAAAAAGCACAACCCAAAAGGCTGTGCTTTTTAATCAACTAACACTCATACGTTTATAAATATTAGTTTACAAACGAATACCGCCGTCTATCTCTACTACACGGCCAGTAAAAAAGTCGTTTTCGATAATATACTGAGCAGTATGAGCAATTTCAGCGGTTTCACCTAAGCGCCCTACTGGTGTTACAGCAAGCATGCGCTGTTTGGCTTCTGGCTTCATTACATCGGTCATCGCGGTGCTAATAACACCTGGGGCAATGGCGCCAACGCGAATACCAAAGCGGCCAAGCTCTTTAGCCCATGTAGTGGTTAGTGCCACAACACCTGCTTTTGAAGCAGCATAGTTAGTTTGGCCAATATTACCAGCACGCGCTACGCTCGACATGTTTACAATTACGCCGCCTTTGCCTGATTCAATCATGTGGCTAGCCGCTTCGCGCCCTGCTAAAAATACACCTGTTAGGTTAACGTCAATCACTGATTGAAATTGATCAAGCGACATCTTCCTTACCACTTTGCCGTCTTTGGCTTTTATAAACATACCATCGCGTAAAATTCCGGCGTTATTAATTAATACCCCAATATGACCAAAGTCATTGTTAATGGTATTAAAAACGTCTTCAACTTCACTCTCAACGGTTACATTAGCGCTGTAGCCTTTAATAGTGCCTGTTACGCCAGCTAATGCAGATAGTTGCTCGGTTGCTTCATTTAATTGGGCTTGCGCCATATCAATTAAGGCAATATTAGCGCCCATTAAGGCAAACTTTTGCGCCATTGCAAAACCTAAGCCTTGTGCGCCACCGGTAATAACTACGGTATTATTTTTTATTTCCACAATACTTTCCTACTTCGAAAACAATTTAAAAATGGCACTAAAATCATCACTGCCTGCACCTTGGTGCTGCATCATAGTGTATAAATTTTTAGCCATTGAGCCCATTGGCGTCAGTGAATTACTTTGTTGCGCTGCTTCCATAGCAAGGCCTAAGTCTTTAGCCATTAAATCGACCATAAAGCCAGGTTTATAATTATTACTTGCAGGAGCGGTATCCATAACACCTGGGCAGGGGTTATAAAGTTCTAACGTCCAGTTACGACCCGAGCTTGCGCTCATTATGTCGCTGAGTACTTTTGCGTCGAGGCCGTTATTAATGCCCATTTGAATGGCTTCACTGGTGCCTGCCATTAAAATACTCAACAGCATATTGTTACATATTTTAGCAACTTGCCCTGCGCCAATAGCACCGGCATGGAAAATGTTTTTACCCATATCGACCAATACAGTATTGGCTTTATCAAATGCAGCTTGCTCACCACCCACAATAAAGGTCAGCGTACCCGCTGTTGCCCCTGCTACACCACCCGATACCGGTGCATCAACAAACGCAATACCTTGCTTGCTTAGGGCATGGCCTACATCACGAGCCGATTGTGCATCTATGGTTGAACAATCAATCACTAAAGTGCTTTTACTTAGTACTTTAATTAAACCCGGTTGCTCGTCTGTGCCTAAATAAAGTGATTTAACATGTTTGCTTGCCGGTAGCATGCTAATTAGCACATCAGCCTCGTGCGCACAGTCACTAGCGCTTTGCGCCGCACTAGCCCCATGATTCACAAGCTCTTTAACGGCCTCTGCACTTAAGTCAAAAACGCGCACACTGTGGCCTGCTTTAACTAAGTTTGCTGCCATTGGGCCGCCCATGTTTCCTAAACCAATAAATCCTATATTAAGTTTACTCATCGCTTTACCCTTGTAAATTTAGTTGTGAAAAGTACGGCTCTAGCGGATGTTGCTCGCCAAAGCGATTTGCAAAAAAGCTCTCTACTACTTCGCTTGGCACATTAGCTAAGGTTTTAAACTGCCACTGTGGCGTACCGTCTTTATCGATTAGTAAGGCTCGTACACCTTCTTGAAACTCGCCCACTTCGCCAGCACGAACCGACATACCTAATTCCATTTTAAAACAGTCAGCTAAGTTTTTGCCTTTGCTGTGTTTAAGCTGCTCACTCACTAAAGCACAACTTAATGGACAACCATGCGCCAACGATTTTTGTGCACGTTGTAGCCATTTGTCATCTGTGGTTAGATTTAAAATGTAATCGACCTGCTGCTGTAACGTGTCAAAGTCGCCTAACTTTTGAATTAGCGATAAGTTAGCTTTTAAATTGCCTTTAGGCATACGGCTAGAGTTGTTATCTAACTCAATAAGCAAGGTACTTAGCTTGTCGTGGTTTAAACTTGCTGTTTTACCCCATTTAGTATTGAGTAACGCTTCAACAAGCTCTGGGTATTTATCAGCATTTACAAAGTGATCGGCAAGCGATACAAGCTTAGCGTCTTCACAATTTATAGATGCCGAGGTCAGCCCTAAAAACAAACCAACATGGGCGGGCATTTTATGTAAAAAATAACTGCCACCTACATCAGGGTAAAGACCAATAGTTTGCTCTGGCATGGCAATGCGTGATGTTTCGGTAACAACACGATGACTGGCACCGGCCATTAAACCTAAACCGCCGCCCATTACAATACCGTTACCCCAGACTAAAATGGGTTTGTTGTAGCAATGAATTAGGTAATCGAGCTGATACTCTTGAGTAAAAAACTCTTCAACTAGTGAGCTCGGTTTACCCTCACTCATTGATTTGTGTAAGCTCACTACATCGCCACCGGCACAAAATGCTTTTTCACCAGCACCTTTAAGAACCACTAATGCAATGTTATCGTCTTTGTCCCATTGCTGTAGTTGCGGCTCGAGTAAGCTGATCATCTCAAAATTTAACGCGTTTAATGACTTAGGCGCGTTAAGCGTAGCAAAACCAATGAGTCGGCCATTGTCTGTGGTTGCCGTTTCAAATACCACGGCAGCATCAGCTGAATTTAAACGGGTTAATTCACTCATTAGCCATTCACCCAATTAGCTTTGCGTTTTTCTAAAAAGGCGTTCACGCCCTCTTGCTGATCTTCGGTATCAAATAAACCAACAAACAGTTCACGTTCCAGTGGCAATGCATTCGCCATTGGTTGATGACGCCCTTTTTGAATCAATGTTTTACATGCAGCAACCGACGATGGGCTTTGCTCTGACACTTGGTTTGCCAGTTTTAGTGCTGCTGCAAAGCTTTCACCTTGTGCAACTACTTCTTCCACTAAGCCAATTTGTAGCGCTTTATCGGCTTTTAAGCGCTCACCGCATAAAATCATGCGTTTTGCCCAGCCTTCACCCACTAGCCATGCTAAGTTTTGCGTTCCACCAGCACAGGGTAATAAACCCACTTTTGCTTCAGGCAATGCCATTTGTGCTTGCTCTTCTGCAATACGAATATCACAAGCAAGCGCTACTTCAAGCCCGCCACCCATTGCATAACCATTAATGGCTGCAACCGACACGCCTCTAAAATTAGTTAGCGCTTCAAACGCTTCACCAAATACACATGACATATCTGCAGCTACACCTTTGTCGCCACTGGCAAATACATTTAGGTCGGCACCGGCGCTAAAAAACTTCTCGCCTTCACCAGTCAGTACTAATGCATAAATATTTTTATTGGTGTTGAGCTGATTAACTGTGTCTTTAAGCGCCACTAAGGTGTCTTTCGTCCAGGTATTCGCTGGCGGATTCGACATAGTTAAAATAGCAACATGACCTTCAATAGTTAATTCAATGCTAGGATTTGACATACTAATCTCCTTATAAAACTTCGCTGGCTGATTCGGCTAAGATACGACGTGCAATAATCACGCGCATAATTTCGTTAGTACCTTCTAGAATTTGATGAACACGTACGTCACGTACATGGCGTTCAAGTGGGTACTCTTTAATGTAACCGTAGCCCCCATGAATTTGCAGCGCATCGTTACACACAGTAAAACCGACATCGGTTGCAAAACGTTTAGCCATAGCACAGTAAGTGGTTTTTTCACTGTCGTTAGTATCAAGTTTAAACGCAGCGAGTCGAACCATTTGGCGTGCTGCAACAAGCTCGGTATTCATATCGGCAATTTTAAATTGTAGCGCTTGAAATGCTGCCAATGGCTTACCAAATTGGGTACGCTCTTTTAAATACTCACGTGCAGTATTAAGTGCCGCTTGTGCAGTACCAATAGAGCAAGTTGCAATATTAATACGGCCGCCATCTAAGCCTTGCATGGCAAACTTAAAGCCTTCGCCCTCAGCGCCTAATAAGTTTGCTGCTGGAATTCGTACATCTTCAAAACTGATTAACCGTGTTGGTTGTGCATTCCAACCCATTTTTTCTTCTGCTTTGCCGTACTCAATACCTTTGGCATCTGCAGGTACAACAAACGCTGAAATGCCACTTGGGCCATCAGCCCCTGTACGTGCCATTACCACTAAAATTTCTGTTTCACCGGCGCCAGAAATAAACATTTTTGAGCCGTTAATAACATACTCATCGCCATCACGAACTGCTTTAGTTTTTAATGACGCAGCATCAGAGCCAGAGCCAGGCTCAGTTAAACAGTACGATGCCAGTAATTCACCCATTACCAATTGCTCAACGTATTTGTCTTTTACCGCATCGGTGCCAAAGCTTGCGATCATCCAGGTTGCCATATTATGAATGGTCAGCATAGCTGTAGTTGCTGTACAACCCAATGCAAGTTGCTCAAAAATAATGCTTGAATCTAAACGAGATAAACCTAAGCCACCGGCTTCTTCTGGCGTGTATAAGCCACAAAAACCAAGCTCACCAGCGGCTTTAATTGTGTCTTTTGGGAAAATATGTTCGCGATCCCACTTAGCTGCATGTGGTGCTAGTTCAGATTCTGCGAATTGGCGCGCCGTTTGCGCAAAAGCTTGTTGATCTTCAGATAAGTTAAAGTCCATGGTAGACCTCTTGTTGTGTTTTGTTTGTTGTCGGTGCATCCCATAACGGGAGTTATTAGTGAGGAGCGACAACATTATGTGTTGTGCCCCTCTTTTTTATTAATTATGCGGTTAAAATGTTACTTAAGATTAATACTCATATTTGGACCTGAAGCGATATCATCTTCAAACCAGCGAGAAGTAATGGTTTTGGTTTCTGTGTAAAAACGAATACCTTGTTTACCATACGTGTGAGTATCGCCGTAGAATGAGCCTTTCCAACCCGTGAACGAGAAAAATGGTAAAGGCACAGGAATTGGCACATTAATACCCACTTGGCCTACTTCAATTTCGTGTTGGAATTTACGCGCAGCCGCACCACTTGAGGTGAATAATGAAGTACCGTTGCCGTAAGGGCTCTCGTTAATGAGCGCAATAGCTTCTTCAAGGGTATCAACAAACATACACGCCAATACTGGGCCAAAAATCTCTTCTTTGTACAAGTTCATATCTTTGGTTACATCAGTAAATAACGTAGGACCTACCCAGTTACCTTGCTCGTAACCATCAACGCTAAAGTCAGAGCCATCAATTAAACAGGTAGCGCCTTGTGCTTTACCATCAGCAATCAGTGATAAAATACGTGCTTTTGCAGCAGGTGATGTTTGTGGGCCATAAGCCGCGTCTGCATCATCCCAAACACCTGGGCGTACACCTTCAAAGCCTGCTTTAATTTCATCAACCCAGTCTTTTGCTTGACCAACAAATACAGCCACTGAAATACCCATACAGCGCTGACCTGCTGCACCTACAGAGGCACCCACAAGGTTATTAACAACATGCGATTTACTCGCATCAGGCATAATTACTATGTGGTTTTTAGCGCCAACACACGCTTGAACACGTTTTAAGTTTTGTGTGCCTTTAGAGTAAATATAGGCACCTACACCACATGAACCCACAAATGAAATAGCACGAACGGCTTTGTCTTCTAATAAGCGGTCAACTTGTGGTTTTGTACCATGTACTACTTGTAACACGCCTTTTGGCGCACCGGCTTCAATAAATAGCTCAGCTAAGCGCATAGGAGTAAGTGGATCTTGCTCAGACGGTTTTAAAATAAAGGTGTTACCACACACAATTGCCAGTGGGAACATCCACAATGGGATCATTGCCGGAAAGTTAAATGGCGTAATACCTGCACACACACCCAGTGGTTGCATGTAAGAATACGTATCAATTTTACGCGCTACGTTTTCCATGGTTTCACCCATCATTAACGACGGCGCATTAGCAGCTTGTTCAACTACCTCAATACCACGCCACACATCACCTTTTGCATCTTCAAAGGTTTTGCCTAGTTCATGACAAATAATAGTGGCTAGTTCATCATGGTTTTCTTTTAATAGCGCCGCGTATTTCATCATAATGCGCGCACGCTCTGTAATAGGCACATCTTTCCATGTTTTAAATGTTTCGCTTGCTGATGCAATCGCCGCATCCATCTCTGCGTCTGTAGCGCATGGCACTTGCGCGAGCACTTCTTGATTAGCTGGGTTTACAACATCAATTAATTCATTTGACGTTGACTGAATGAACTCGCCGTTAATTAGTAAAGGTACTTGGTGCATAATAAATCCTATTGAGTCAATTTAATTGCCGCAGCGCTGTGATTGTTATAGTTGCTGCGGCTTTGTTATCAGTTAAAGTGCTTCGACTGCCATAGCAACGGCTTCACCGCCACCTATACACAAAGACGCAACGCCTTTTTTGAGGCCTCGGTTTTTAAGCGCATGAATAAGTGTTACTAAAATACGTGCGCCACTAGCACCAATTGGGTGGCCTAGTGCACACGCACCACCATTCACGTTTACTTTGCTTTCATCGAGCTTTAATTCGTTAATAGCCAGCATAGTGACCATGGCAAACGCTTCATTAATTTCCCATAAATCAACATCGGCGGTTGTCCAGCCAGCTTTTTCAAGAACGCTGTTCATTGCGCCCACTGGGGCTACGGTAAATTCACTTGGTTTTTGAGAGTGAGTGCTATGAGCAACAATTCTACAAAGTGGTGTTAAACCCTCAGCTTTTGCTTTTGATTCGCTCATTAGTATTAGCGCAGCACCACCATCTGAAATAGACGATGAATTAGCGGCAGTAATAGTGCCGTCTTTTTTAAATGCAGCTCTTAAGCTTGGAATTTTTTCAGGGCGTGCGTTGCCAGGTTGCTCATCAATTGAAACGGTGATGTCACCCTTACGCGTTTTAATAGTGTGCGGGGCAATCTCGTTATCAAACCACCCATTGTCTATGGCTGCGTTTGCTTTACTTAATGAACCCAGTGCAAACGTATCCATTTGCTCACGACCAATACCGTATTCATCGGCTGTGTCTTGAGCAAAGCAACCCATTGCTTTATTGTCGTAGGCGTCTTCTAGACCATCACTCATCATGTGATCTTTAATTTCGCCATGGCCCATTCGCATACCGCCACGGGCTTTAGGAATAAAATAAGGTGCATTGGTCATGCTTTCCATACCACCAGCGATTGCTGATTCAATAGAACCTGCTTTAATAAGGTCATTCGCTAACATCGCTGCTTTCAAACCCGAGCCACAAACTTTATTAATAGTGGTAGCGCCGGTGCTTAGTGCAAGCCCCGCTTTAAGCATTGCTTGACGCGCAGGTGCTTGGCCTAAACCGGCTGGTAATACGCAGCCCATAATTACTTCGTCAATTGCATCATTGCTTAAACCCGTTTGAGCAAGTGCACCTGCAATTGCCGTAGCACCTAATTCGGTAGACTGCGCATCGCTTAGTGCGCCCATAAATCCACCCATTGGGGTGCGTTTTGCTGCTACAATTACAACGCTTTCGAAAGACATAAAAGGCTCCATTTTCAATTAACGCAAACATGTTTTATTATGTTTAGCTTAATGTTTAAACTAATCTGATAAATACGAGCATACATAAAATTTACGTTTACGCCAACGTAAATCTAAAATCAACTTTCTAATTAGTGTAAAAACTGTAAAGTTAGCTTGCTAAAAATTTATTATATACTGTCTAACTGGCTTATAACGTTTATAAACACTCAACTTCTGCTGTATTTCCGCTTTTATTTTATACGTCTAAAGTATAACAACCAGATCGTACTTTACCTTTACGTAAACTTCACTTATATTGGGGTTATTCGAATGAGGTAAACATTACAATGAAATCAGATAATCAAACAAACTTTGCAAATTCAGCCAACGAGCCGGCTAAAAACGAACAAACTTTTAGCATTAGTGAATTGGCTAAAGAATTTGATATTACCACCCGCTCTATCCGTTTTTACGAAGACCAAGGGTTAATATCACCAGAGCGCAATGGTCAAACACGTATTTACTCAAAGCGCGACAAGGTACGCCTTAAGCTAATACTGCGCGGTAAACGTTTAGGTTTCACCTTAGCGGAAACAGGTCGTTTGTTTGAACTGTATGATGCTGATAAATCAAGTGCAAAACAGTTAGTTACTATGCTTGACCTTATCAGTGAGAAAAAAGCCGATCTTTCACAACAGATGGATGACATTAAAGTGGTTCTTATGGAACTGGTCACCGCTGAACGTCGCTGTCGCGACACGCTTAGCAAAATAGATGAATAAAATATAACAACGTCATCAACACACAGGAATTAATCATGAGCACTATTTCACTATATAAAGAAATGAACTTTGGCCTTGGCGAAACTGCAGATATGATCCGCAGTCACGTAAACAGCTTTGCCAGTCAAGAAATTGCCCCACTAGCTGAAAAAACTGACCTTGATAATGCGTTCCCCAATGAACTTTGGCCGCAAATGGGTGAAATGGGCGTGCTTGGCATGACCGTGGATGAAGAATTTGGTGGTGCTGGCTTAGGTTATTTAGAGCACGTTATTGCCATGGAAGAAATTAGCCGTGCAAGTGCCTCTATTGGTTTAAGTTACGGTGCGCATTCTAACCTGTGTGTTAATCAAATAAACCGTAATGGTTCACAAGCACAAAAAGAAAAATACTTACCTAAACTAATTAGTGGCGAGCACATTGGTGCGCTGGCTATGAGTGAGCCTAATGCGGGCTCTGATGTTGTTTCTATGAAACTCAAAGCAGAGAAAAAAGGCGATAAGTACATTTTAAACGGTAATAAAATGTGGATCACTAATGGCCCTGACGCAGATACACTGGTTATTTATGCAAAAACAGATTTAAACGCCGGCGCTAAAGGAATTACAGCCTTTATTGTAGAAAAAACTTTCCCTGGTTTTTCAACCGCACAAAAGCTCGACAAACTCGGCATGCGTGGTTCAAATACCTGTGAATTGGTATTTGAAAACTGTGAAGTACCCGAAGAAAATATTTTAGGTAACTTAAACGAAGGCGTTAAGGTACTTATGAGTGGCCTTGATTATGAGCGTGTTGTTTTAGCGGCTGGCCCACTTGGCATAATGCAAGCGTGTATGGATATTGTTGTGCCTTACATCCATGAGCGTAAGCAATTTGACAGCCCTATTGGTCAATTTCAGTTAATACAAGGCAAAATTGCTGATATGTATACACAAATGAACGCAGCTCGCTCATATGTGTACACAGTAGCAAAAGCATGTGATCGCGGCGAAACCACCCGTAAAGACGCTGCTGGCGCAATTTTATATGCCGCTGAGCTTGCAACTAAAATGGCATTAGACGCAATTCAAATTTTAGGCGGTAATGGTTATATAAATGAATACGCAACAGGTCGCTTGCTGCGTGATGCGAAATTATATGAAATTGGTGCAGGCACCTCAGAAATACGCCGTATGTTAATTGGTCGCGAATTATTCACTGAAAGCCGCTAAGGATTAGTTATGACGATTTTAAAATCGAGCGTTAATCCGCATGATCCAAATTTTGTGCAAAATCACAACAACATGTCGGCGCTAGTGGATGATTTACGCAGTAAAGCAGCAACAATACGTTTAGGCGGCGGCGCTGCTTTAAAAGAGCGCCATGAAGGCCGTGGTAAATTGTTTGTCCGTGACCGTATTACCACTTTGCTAGATGAAGGCTCGCCATTTTTAGAAATATCGCAATTTGCTGCCTTTGGCGTTTATGAACAAGATATTCCTTGTGCCGGTGTGGTTGCAGGTATTGGTCGCGTTAAAGGCGTTGAATGTATGGTGATTGCTAATGATGCTACAGTAAAAGGCGGCACCTATTTCCCGCTGACTGTTAAAAAGCATTTACGCGCTCAAGACATCGCCGAACGTTGTCATTTACCGTGTATTTATTTAGTTGACTCAGGTGGCGCAAACTTACCTGAGCAAGACGACGTATTCCCTGACAAACTGCATTTTGGTCGTATTTTTTATAATCAAGCGCGTATGTCGGGTAAAGGCATTCCACAAATTGCTGTGGTTATGGGGTTATGTACTGCAGGTGGTGCGTATGTTCCTGCTATGGCCGATGAAAGTATTATTGTAAAAGAGCAAGGCACTATCTTTTTAGCTGGTCCGCCGCTGGTAAAAGCTGCCACCGGTGAAGTAGTTACTGCAGAAGAGCTTGGTGGCGCCGATGTACACTGTAAAACATCAGGTGTGGCCGATCATTACGCAGAAAATGATGCTCATGCCTTGTCGATTGCTCGCCAATGTATTGAACGAATTAACTATTCGCGCCCTACCTCACCATTACTCGAAGAAGTAAAAGCCCCTCGTTATGATATTAACGAACTTTACGGCATTGTCGGTACTGATCTTAAAAAGCCATTTGATGTCCGTGAAGTCATTGCGCGTACTGTCGATGACTCATCGTTTGATGAATTTAAACGCTACTTTGGTGAAACACTGGTAACAGGTTTTGCCAGTATTTATGGTCATCCCGTAGGCATAGTGGCCAACAACGGTATTTTATTTAGTGAGTCAGCGCAAAAAGGCGCGCACTTTATTCAACTATGTGCTCAGCGCAATATTCCACTGGTATTTTTACAAAACATCACTGGCTTTATGGTCGGTAAAAAATACGAGTCTGAAGGCATTGCTAAACACGGCGCTAAAATGGTGATGGCGGTATCGTGTGCCGATGTACCCAAATTTACTATTTTAATCGGTGGCTCATACGGTGCAGGTAACTATGGTATGTGTGGCCGCGCATTTGAACCGACCATGATGTGGATGTGGCCAAATGCCCGTATTTCGGTTATGGGTGGCGAACAAGCCGCTGGTGTAATGGCGCAAGTAAAACAAGATGGTTTAGCCCGCAAAGGCGAAAGCATGAGCGAGCAACAAATTAGCGATTTTAAAAAGCCAATCATCGATCAATATGAACAGCAAGGTCACCCATATTATGCCAGTGCCCGTTTATGGGATGATGGCATTATTGACCCTGCTGATACACGCAATGTTCTTGGGCTTGCACTTAGCGCAGCTAAAAATGCTCCTGAGCGTGAATCAAAATTTGGCGTATTTAGAATGTAATGGGAGCTTAAAATGTCAGTAACACTACAAATAACAAAATCTAATGTGGCTGTACTTGTTTTAAGTCGCCCAGAAAAACGCAATGCCTTTAATAGCGACGTTATCCATGAGCTTATTCAATGTATTGAACATGCTAATACGCTCGATATTCGTGCACTTGTATTAAAAACTGAGGGTAAACACTTTTCAGCCGGTGCCGATTTAGCCTGGATGAAATCGATGGCAGATAACAACTATAACGATAATTTGGCCGATTCAATGCAGCTGGCTAAGCTAATGCAAGTTTTAGCGCAAAGCCCACACCCTACTATTTGTGCGGTACAAGGCGCAGCATTTGGTGGCGCATTGGGATTAATTGCTTGCTGTGATATTGCGCTCAGTAAAGACGACGCCCAATTTTGTTTAAGTGAAGTTAAATTAGGCTTAATTCCTGCTGTTATTAGCCCTTATGTAATAAAAGCTATTGGTGAGCGCGCTGCTCGTCGTTACTTTTTAACGGCTGAAGTATTTGATGCGCATACGGCCAAACAGCTGGGGCTAGTTCACCAAATTACAGGGAATTTAGACTGTGCACTGGATAACCTACTACAAACGCTGATAGATAATGGCCCGGTAGCAGTTAAAGCAGCTAAAGCGCTTATTAATGATGTTGCAAACAAAGAAATCGATAACGAAATAATTGCGCTCACTGCAGAACGTATAGCCAAAATTCGTGTATCAGACGAAGGTCAAGAAGGTCTAACTGCCTTTTTTGAAAAACGCCCTCCCCAATGGCAACTCTAGGACGCATTATGAACACAGTACACTTACAAAAAATTCTGATTGCTAATCGCGGAGAGATTGCTTGTCGTATTATGCGAACAGCAAAGCAAATGGGCTTGACCACGGTTGCGGTTTATTCAGATGCAGATAAAAACGCTCAACATGTAAAAATGGCTGATGAAGCCTACCATATTGGTGCAGCGCCGAGTAAAGACTCATACCTAGTTGCAGATAAAATACTTAACGTTGCCAAAATGAGTGGCGCCGATTGCATTCATCCTGGTTATGGATTTTTATCTGAAAACAGCGAATTTGCTAATGTTTGTGAAGCCAATAACATTGCCTTTATTGGGCCACCAGCAAGTAGCATAGAAGCTATGGGCTCTAAAACCCGTGCAAAAGAAATTATGGCAGCCGCTAATGTTCCTTTGGTTCCAGGTTATTATGGCGATAAACAAGACCCTAGCTTTTTACAAGCTGAGGCTGAAAAAATTGGCTACCCTGTGCTTATCAAAGCGGCCTTTGGTGGCGGTGGTAAGGGCATGCGTATAGTTTCAAAAGCCAGTGAGTTTATAAGCGCATTAGAAGGTGCTAAACGTGAAGCTATTGCCGGTTTTGGTAATGATCTGGTTTTGCTTGAGCGTTATGTTGACCAACCACGCCATGTTGAAGTGCAAGTATTTGCTGATAACTATGGCAACTGTGTGTATTTAGGTGATCGTGATTGTTCATTGCAGCGTCGGCATCAAAAAGTGATTGAAGAAGCGCCTGCCCCCGGTTTATCAGACTCATTGCGAAAAGAAATGGGCGAAGCCGCGGTAAGATGTGCCCTAGCAATTGACTACCGAGGCGCTGGCACTGTGGAATTTTTACTCTGTGGTGATGAGTTCTTTTTCATGGAAATGAATACTCGCTTGCAAGTAGAGCACCCAGTGAGTGAAATGGTCACAGGCGTTGATTTAGTTAATTGGCAAATTAATGTAGCCAGTGGTTTAGCGTTACCTTTAGCGCAAGCAGATATTCAGCTACAAGGCCACAGCTTTGAAGCACGTATTTACGCTGAAGATCCAAGTAATGACTTTATTCCGTGCTCTGGCACTATTGAGGCACTATATACGCCCGCGAACAGTGAATATGTACGTATTGATACTGGTATTGCCCAAGGTGATGAAATAAGCCCGTATTACGATCCAATGATTGCCAAACTTATTGTTCATGATGATAACCGCGCCCAAGCACTTTCCCGTTTACAACAAGCATTAACACAATTTCATTTAGCCGGATTTAGCACTAATATCAGCTTTTTATATAATTTAGCGATTCATCCACGCTTTAAACAAGGTGCTCCAAGCACCCACTTTATTGCAGAGCAAGGTGAAGCGTTAGTTACTATTGACCCGTCTTTATTACAAACTAGCCGCTTAATTGCAGGTTTTGCGTATTTAGCATCACTTGGTAGTAATACAAGTAGTGCAAATCCATGGCAACAATTACATGGGTTTAGTTTAAATGCGCCGCAACACATTAACATTCCATTTAGCGATACCCCCTTAAGCGCAATAAAAACCGCGCAGGGCTATAGCATGACCATTAATGACAACACCTTTGAAGTGCAAGGTGAGTTAACTAATGGCTACTGCAACGTATCGATTAATGGCGCTAAACACACTGCGCATGTTAGCCACGTTGATAATGCCATTACTGTAATGAACCAAGCACTGCAAACTAAGTTTGAATGTGTTGATAAACATTTCATCAGCTCACATGAAAATGAGGCATTACCCCTTGCTGCGCCACTTAATGGTACTGTAGTTAAACACTTGTTAGAGGTGGGAAGCACTATTACTAAAGGCGATGCAGTGGTTATAATTGAAGCAATGAAAATGGAATACACGCTTAATGCCCCACATGATGGCGTATTAAAAAGTTACTGTTTTGCTGAGGGTGAACTGGTAAGCCATGGCGCTTTACTGGCCATAGTTGAAGACACAACTGCAGAGGAACCCGCTTAATATGAGTTCATTATTACCTAAAGCAGTGCGCATTGTTGAAGTGGGCGCCAGAGATGGACTTCAAAATGAAGCCGCTGTAGAAACTGCTGATAAAATAACGCTTATTAACGCACTCGCCGCTGCAGGCATAAAAGACATAGAAGCTGGTGCGTTTGTCTCACCTAAATGGGTGCCACAAATGGCAGACTCTAGTGAAGTAATAAGCGCACTTAATTTACCTGAGGTTAATCTCAGTGCCCTTACCCCTAATTTAAAAGGGGCAGAGGCAGCAGATGCTGTAGGTATTAAAGAATTTGCAATATTTACCGCAGCGAGCGAAGCATTTTGCCAAAAAAATATTAATTGCTCTATTGAGCAAAGTTTAGCGCGTTTTAGTGAAGTTATGGCTTTTGCAAAGGCGAATAACATTCGCGTACGCGGTTATGTAAGTTGTGTGTTAGGTTGCCCGTATGAGGGAGATGTTGACCCTCATACTGTACTGGCTGTTGCTGCTAAACTCTTAAAAATGGGCTGTTATGAAATTAGCCTAGGTGACACCATAGGTATTGGCACACCCGCTAAAGTAATAGAGCTACTTACATTGCTACTTAAACATATTGATAAATCTAAACTTGCTGTACATTTTCATGACACATACGGGCAAGCGCTCACAAATATTTACGCTGCGCTAAACCTTGGTATAGCAACGGTTGACAGTGCTGTTGCCGGCCTTGGTGGCTGCCCATATGCCAAAGGCGCGTCAGGAAATGTTGCCACCGAAGATGTTGTATACTTACTGCAAGGGCTTGGCATTGAGCATGGAATTGATTTACAAAGGCTTGCTGAGGCAGGTTGGCAAATTACGAGTGCACTGAACAAACAACCTGCTAGCAAGGTTTCTGCAGCATTACACGCACAATAATTATATAGCACAGAATGAGGAGTGACTCATGGCCGGTTTTGATAAAGTAGTTTCTAGTTATGAAGCTGCAATGGAAGGTTTAAAAGACGGCGATACAATAATAGCCGGTGGTTTTGGCTTATGTGGTATCCCTGAGGGGCTAATTGCCCAAATTAAAAAAATGCAAACTAAGGAATTAACCGTTGTTTCTAATAACTGTGGTGTTGATGACTTTGGTTTAGGGCTGTTACTGCACGACAAGCAAATTAAAAAAGTGGTCGCCTCATACGTAGGTGAAAATGCCTTATTTGAACAGCAGCTACTCAGTGGCGAAATTGATGTAGAACTTACGCCACAAGGTACTCTTGCTGAAAAAATGCGTGCTGGTGGTGCAGGAATACCTGCTTTTTACACAGCCACAGGTTACGGCACACCGGTTGCTGAGGGTAAAGAAGTAAAAGAGTTTAATGGTCGCCCTTATATTTTAGAAGAGTCAATTACCGGTGAATTTGCCATTGTAAAAGCATGGAAAGCAGATCGTTACGGTAATTTAGTATTTCGCCATACCGCAATGAACTTTAACCCAATGGCCGCAACCGCAGGTAAAATTACCGTTGCCGAAGTGGAAGAGATTGTTGAACCCGGTGAGCTAGAGCCAAGTCAAATTCATACCCCTGGCATTTTTGTAAATCGCGTGATCAAGGGCAACTTTGAAAAACGCATTGAACGTGTTACCACACGAGATTAAGCAGGAGCACTTAAAATGGCATTATCACGTGAACAAGTCGCAATGCGCGTCGCTCAAGAGCTACAAGATGGGTACTATGTTAATTTAGGCATAGGTATTCCGACACTCGTCGCAAACTATGTACCCGATGGCATAGAAGTTATGCTACAGTCCGAAAATGGCCTATTAGGTATGGGTGAATACCCAACCAAAGACACAGTAGATGCCGATATGATCAACGCGGGTAAAGAAACCGTGACGGCAGCTACCGGTGCAGCTATATTTAATAGTGCAGATAGTTTTGCCATGATACGGGGTGGTCATGTAGACTTAACGGTTCTGGGCGCATTTGAGGTAGACCAAAACGGGTCTATAGCCTCATGGATGATCCCTAAAAAATTAATAAAAGGCATGGGCGGAGCAATGGATTTAGTTGCTGGTGCAAAAAATATTATTGTTACTATGACCCATGCCAGTAAACACGGCGATTCTAAATTATTAGAAAGCTGTACGTTACCGCTGACGGGCGTTAACTGTGTTAAAAAAATAGTAACCGATTTAGCCGTATTAGAAGTTAAAGACGGCGCATTTCATTTGCTAGAACGCGCACCAGGCGTATCAGTTGATGAAATTATTAGTAAAACGGCAGGTAAATTGCTTGTTGACGGTGATATTCCTGAGATGGTGTTTTAAACTACTCACAATTTCACCCTGTACCGACCTCATTCCCAGTGCCAATGGCGCTGAGTTACCCAAAATCCCTCGCAAGAGGGATTTTTTTTGCCTTTATTTTAGTTTTTGCACTATAGTGAGAATTTAACGCACCACTTAGGTGAATTCGCCCTAATAAAAAAATTAAATAACTGATATAGTTAACTTTTATTTTTGGTTTAATAATTGCCTGTAATAAGGTGATTGAAATAACTTTATATTGGATACCATGCAAACACCTATTCGCGGCCTTCGCTCTTTTTGTTTTGCCGCAAAAAGCTTAAGTTTTAAACATGCCGCCAAAGAGCTGTATTTAACGCCATCGGCGGTCAGCCATCAAATAAAGCAGCTAGAAGAGCAGCTGGGCATTGATTTATTTCAAAGGCAAACCCGTTCCATAAGCTTAACGCCAGCTGGAAAAAACTTTTTTGAAGCGATTTACCCCATTATAAATATGCTGGAAAGCACCATTACCGAATTTAGTCAGTTACAACAAAATGTAAATTTAACCATTACCCTGCCCGAGTTTTTTGCCAGTGAATTGCTAATGCCAAAACTGAGTGAGTGGACGAGTGAGCATCCTAATATTAATTTACACATGGACACCCTTAAAACGCGCAAAGAGCTGACTCGCCAAAGTGATTTATCAATCATTTTATCTTCAAGTAAACCGCTTGATGGGCTGGCTACTGAGTTATTTAATTTAGAATATATTCCAGCGTGTAATAAAAAGCTGCTTGAACAATGGCAAAACGATCATTGCCAAGCGCTTAATCAAGTGCCGCTTATTGTTCATAAAGCACGCCCTTGGGCTTGGCATCAGTGGGCAGAAAAAGTTGGGATTGATGACTTTTCACCAACGCAAATTATTCAAATAGACAGTATGTTTGGCGTTGCACGCGCTGCACAGCAAGGAATGGGGATTGCACTTATTCCTCTACCAATTAGCCAAAGCTGGCTGGATGAGCAATGGCTCTATAAACTGTTTGAACAACCCCTTACCACCAAAGATAAATACTACTTGGTACAACACGGCTCTAGTACGGCAAACCACCCGCTCGATTTGTTTGCAAAATGGGTAATTAACACCTTCAGACAAACAAAGTGACTATTAATTAAACGCCCTTTTATGGGCGTTTTGTTATTTACGACCTTTTTTAAATATTTTTTGTGTCTCACGCAAATCTAAAAAAATAAAATATAAGCAGCATTATCAACCACTTGAATAACTCCTTGTTGACTGAATTTATAGATTAGTTTTTTTCACTTATTAGTTTTGTTTTTATCGCTTGTCGAAATTGAGTAAAAGCTCTAAAGTTAACTCAACAAATCAGCAACGACCAAAAATAATAAAACGCGTTACTGAAACCAAATTTAATTAGTTTGTAACAACAAGCTAGTAAAAAAGAATCTTTATTGTGTGTGAAGATGTTGTCAGTGTAAAAAACAGCTCAAGTTCGGTGGTGACTTAGCTTGGGTTGTTTTTATTTTACGCTTACACCCGCCAATAAATATAAGAATCTTTATTGTGTGTGAAGATGTTGTCAGTGTAAAAAGCAACTCAAGTTCGGTGGTGACTGAGCTTGAGTTGTTTTTATTTACGTTCACATCAGCAACAATAATTCAGCATTAGTTATTACTAATACAACCCCCCGAATCTTTATTGTGTGTGAAGATGTTGTCAATTGAAATGCAGCGACCTTTTTTAAGTATCGCTGCTTTTTTTTGCTTAAAATTTGCTTATTTGCTAATTAGCTTAAACATCATCTGATCTGTTTATTTCCTCACGAGCAACAAATTCTAATACAGTGGCATTAATACAATATCTATCTTGACCATTTGGCCCTTCACCCGGGAATAAATGCCCTAAATGAATCCCGGTACTTTTAGATTTAAGCTCAATACGTTGCATTCCCCAACTGTTATCTTCATGCTGCGTTACGCTGTCTTTTACAGGATGTGTAAACGACAACCAGCCAGTACCCGAATTAAATCTGTCGCGGGTATCAAACAAGGGTTCACCACTGAGTTTATCGATAAAAATGCCATCGGGGGTGTTTTTAAAAATAGTGTACTCTTTACAATATGGGCTGTCGGTTTTAGCATTAAACGCCACTTTATAAGCTTCACTGTCACCAAGCTTAAATGCCCCTAACGCTTTATAAAACAGCTCGGCATCCATATAACCTTGGCGAGAATACACTTCTACTCCATCTTCTAAGAATAGTATGGTGGGTGTAGCCCACGTAGCCGATTTGATGGTTAAGCCATTAAGCTGATCAGCATGGCGAAATGTCATTGGTATTGTGCCTTTATAATCATTGGCAACAGCCGCTTTAAACTTTTCGCAGTAAGGGCAATAACTTTGAGAGTCTAAAATGACAATCTGTTTGCCATTTGATAATGCCGTATTATCTATCTGCTGTTTATCACTTTGAGTAAATACAACCCCGGTTGAATGATCAGGGCAATAGCCGTTTGGATTTTTTTCAAGGTAATTTTGATGATACTCTTCAGCCGAATAAAAGCGCTCAAGTGGCTTTATTTGCGTCACTATTTTTCCATAATCGGCTTTACTTAATAATTGCTGATACTCATTCGTAACCGCCTTTGCGATACTCGCTTGCTGATCGGTAGTTGTTAAAATAATAGAGCGATATTGCGTGCCTACATCATTACCCTGACGATTCTTTTGCGTTGGATCGTGGCTCTCGTAGTAATTTTGCAACAGCTCTTTTGCCGAAATAATATTACTATTAAAGGTAACCTGCACCACTTCGGCGTAATTATCTTCATCAAAGCGACGGGATAACTTAGTGATATTTCTATAGGTTGGTTTAAATCCTTGGCCATCGGCGTAACCCGATTCAGCGTCTAACACACCATTAAGTGCTTCGTAGCGTTTTTCTGCGCCCCAAAAACAGCCCGAACCCAGCACTATTTTTTCAATATGCATGGTTGCATCTAAATCAGTTGGTTTGATTATTTCATCTGACGATATAGCACTCATTGCACTTAGTAAGCCCACAATGGCAAACGCCGATAGTATTACCCGCTTAAACATACGATGACCTCTTGGTTTTAGTTACTCTAGGGTCTGTTGACCTTCCAAGGTTAAATTTGCAGCAGTCTGTTTGGTATTGAGGCAAGGCAGAGCCTATGTGGTGTGGTATTCCCCATAAATAGGCGATAACGCAGCATCAATGCCAAACAGGCGCTGCCCTTCGGGTTCTGCCTAGGGACGATTTACTCTTTGTTGCTCGGTTTTGACTTAGCCCACTAGGTTACAAACCTCGCGCCGCGATTAAACCGCTCCTAGTTTGAACAATTTTAATCCGCAAAGGTCAACAGACCCTAAAGCAGACCTTTAAACTCAACAATAAATTTCACACGCAATAAAACTTTACGAAGACGGGAATTTAATCGATCCGAGTTTGTCTATTAATATCGTAATAGCACAACGACTGTGATAGCTTAAATACAAACAATATTAATAAGTTATCTGTATGAGCACTTTGCCAAGTATAAAAATATTAACAAATTCTAGTCTGCTTTTTGATGTTTCTCACTACAGCGAACAACACATACTTGCGACGCAAAAAAAACTCTGGGCGCTGTCACAGTATTGTAAAAACACCAATGAGTTTATAGATTTAGTCCCCGGAATGAACTCATTAACCTTGTATTTAAAATCAACCAGTAATTTACATCAATGGCAAAACACCTTAACCAAACTATGGGATGAGGTTGATGATTACGCCTTTGAAAGTCAGCATCATAAAATAGACACCTATTACCAAGGTGAGGATTTAAACTATGTGGCTAATTATCACAAGCTAACAATAGATCAGGTAATTAATTTACACAGTAAAGAAATTTACCATGTGTTGTTTTTAGGTTTTGTGCCCGGTTTTCCTTATTTACATGGGCTCAATTCTCAACTGTTTACCCCAAGGCGTGATAACCCACGAGTCAGTGTTCCTAAAGGCGCGATTGCGATTGGGGCAGACCAAACAGGCATTTACCCTGAAGACTCACCCGGTGGCTGGCATATTATTGCTCATACTGATGCCTGTTTATTTGATGCAACCGCCTCAAACCCTTGTTTATTTAAACCCGGTGACACCCTTGAATTTGTGCCTGTTAAAAGGAGTAAACAATGATTAAAGTAATCAAACCTGGTATACAGCTTACAATCCAAGATTTAGGCCGTGTGGGTTTTCGTCATTTAGGGGTTAGCCGCTCGGGTAGCTTAGACACCTATGCGCACATTATTGCCAATCGCTTAGTAAATAATCACGATAACGATGCCGTACTTGAACTCACCGTTGGGTTATGTGAATTGCAATTTGAGTGCGATACCGTCATTGCTCTGCATGGAGCCGACCTCAAAGCAACCCTTGATGGACACCCACTTTATCCAGGCTGGAGTTACCCAATAAAAGCAATGCAAACACTTAAATTTGCAACTGGCCGTGGTGGCTCCCGTGCTTATATTGCAGTAAAAGGCGGTATTGAATGCCCAGAGGTTATGGGTTCTAAATCTACCGATTTAGGGGCAGCCATTGGTGGTTTTAATGGCCGAGCATTACAAAGCGACGATATTATAAAAATAACCCCATATGCTCAGCCTTGGCTATACAATAAAGGTGCATTAACACCGCCTAAACGAAAAGTTATTCGGCTACATCAAGGCCCACATCATGAACTACTTACACCTGAGTGTATAAACGCTTTCTGTACCACCTCATTTACTATTAACCCGAATAGTAATCGAATGGGAGTACGCTTAGATCATAATAATAGCCAAATAATGCAACACTCGCTCTCACTGCACTCACTCGCGGTAGCACCGGGAAGCGTGCAACTCCCACCCGATGGCAACCCAATTGTGCTGTTAAATGATGCACAAACAACGGGGGGCTACCCATTGATAGGCCATGTAATAGAAGCGGATTTACATCAGTTTGCTCAGTTTAGAACCGCCGATTCTATTACTTTTGAGTTTGTAACGCTTGAACAAGCAACCGCGGCAAAAAGTAAACTCGATGCGCATCTATCTCAGCTTAAATTGAGTTTAAATCGCTATTGGGCTAATTAACTTAAAGCTATTTTCTTAACGATTATATTTGCACCCACTTGGTGCAAATATATATTTTCATGAGCATTAAATGCTTATCCCTGCCTGTTTTAAATTAAAAATTGTACAATTCGTTGCTATCACACTATCGACCTCACCATGTTGGTGCGCCAGTAACTTGTTTGGTGCATAAATTATTCTTATTAATTTAAAAAAGCCGTGTGACTTAGTTATTTATTTCTGATAAAACAAGGTTAGTCTTTAGCAAACTCGCTATCGTAGGCACTTAATAGGAATGAGGAAAAATTATGTGTTCAATTTTTGGTGTACTCGATATTAAATCGGATCCCAGCCAGTTACGCACTCAGGCAATCGAAATGTCTAAACTGTTACGTCATCGTGGGCCAGATTGGTCTGGTGTGTATTCATCTGATAAAGCAATTTTAGTGCATGAGCGCTTAGCCATTGTTGGCGTATCAAGCGGTGCTCAACCCCTTTACAACCCAGAAAAAACCCATATTTTAGCGGTTAATGGCGAAATTTATAACCACAAAGAGCTGGCCGCTAATTTAGAGGTCGACTTTGATTTTCAAACCCAGTCAGATTGTGAAGTGATTTTAGCCCTGTATAAACAAAAAGGGCCGGCATTTTTAGATGACTTAAATGGTATTTTTGCTTTTTGTTTATATGACGAAGAGCAAGACGCGTACTTAATTGGTCGCGATCACATTGGTATTATTCCACTGTATACAGGTCACGATGAGCACGGTAACTTTTATGTAGCGTCAGAGCTCAAAGCGCTCTCACCTATTTGTAAGCATATTGAAGAGTTTCCGCCGGGGCATTACCTTTACAGCAAAGACGGCAAATTAACCCCTTACTATCAACGTGATTGGCAACGCTTCGACGCTGTTAAAAACAACGATGCCAAAGCAGAAGATGTAAAAGATGCATTGGAAGCGGCGGTTAAGCGCCAGCTTATGTGTGACGTACCCTATGGAGTATTGCTATCGGGTGGCTTAGATTCATCGGTTATTTCCGCTATTACCCAGCGCTTTGCTGCAAAACGTATTGAAGATAACGATGAAAGTGATGCTTGGTGGCCTAAACTGCATTCCTTTTCGGTGGGTTTAGAAGGCTCCCCCGATTTAGCCGCAGCGCAAAAAGTAGCTGATATGATAGGGACTATTCACCACCCTATTATCTTTACTATTCAACAAGGTATTGATGCACTTAAAGAAGTGATTTACCACATTGAAACTTACGATGTAACCACCATTCGTGCATCAACCCCAATGTACTTAATGGCTCGTCAAATTAAAGCCATGGGTATAAAAATGGTGCTCTCAGGTGAAGGTGCGGATGAATTATTTGGCGGTTATTTATATTTTCATAAAGCACCGAATGCACAAGAATTTCATGAAGAGCTGAACCGTAAAGTTTCAAAGCTCCATATGTTTGACTGTTTACGTGCCAATAAATCAATGGCGGCTTGGGGTGTTGAAGCACGCGTACCATTTTTAGATAAGGAGTTTGTTGATGTGGCAATGCGCATTAACCCTGAAGCTAAGATGTGTAAAGACGGCAAAATTGAAAAACACATTTTACGTGCAGGCTTTGACGGCTACCTCCCAGATGAAGTGTTATGGCGTCAAAAAGAGCAATTCTCCGATGGCGTTGGCTACAGCTGGATAGATACCTTAAAAGAATTTGTTAATGAGCAAGTAACGGATCAAGAATTGGCGAATGCCAAATTTAAATACCCAATTAACACCCCAGATTCAAAAGAAGCGTATTTTTACCGCAGTATTTTTGAGTCGCACTTTCCTGGCGATGCCTCGGCTAAGTGTGTACCGCATGGTAAGTCAGTTGCGTGTTCAACCCCAGAAGCACTCGCATGGGATGCATCATTTCAAAATAATGCCGACCCATCAGGGCGCGCCGCGGGCGTTCATAACGAAGCGTACAAATGAAAATTTAACCATCCTAAGCTGCAGTGTTAAAGCTGCAGCTTTTTTTGGTGTCTTTGTGCGTAATTTTCTTAAAATGCTTATTGCACTGAGAGAAGTGAATGAGAAGAAAATGAGAAAGTAAAAGCCATTCTGCCTCATCATTTTTGTTTAATTATGTGGCTTTGTTACTTCTCTAAAAGCGCAGCGTCTCTTTACCCTCTTCGTGAGTTAAGCTGTTAAGACTCAAAATAAATGAGAAAGCAAATTAGTTTAAACTGCAAAATAAGTATGCCACCTTTTTATAAAAACTACTTTAACATCGCTATTTTCATTGCTGATTCTATTAACCTCCCCTTGGCTAAAAATCCAAAGCTATAAAAATGTAATTAAAAAGTCATAAAAAAGCCCATTTAACAAATTACTCTTAGTTTTAAAAATCAGAGTACGCTTTTAGCGTATCCAATTAAGTGATTTATCTGTTTATACGCCCTATTAATATGAATATTCATTAACTTAGCTTTTGCATTCATTGCTATTTACGACTATAAAATAAAGTGCTAACGCGTTAGTTTTCATTTTCTTAGCGACCAGACATGTACAATAAAAAGACAAAGTCAGCTCAAAATTTTAGCAAAGTGTTAATTCTTTCGTATTTAATATTTAACTCCCCTAGCAGTAAAGGTATGATGGGCAATTAAATTAGTTAGTCTTCTAATTATTCGTGTTGTTAGCTTTGGCAAATAATCTAATAAGACGAATACAGTGAACTATAAAAAACTGGCATTAAGCCAGCCTGTTTCATTAACCAATGAGGTATTGCATGAGCGAGAATCATGACAAGTACAGTATTGACAATACGGACTACACCGTAGGTCAAGACAACGTGCAAAAATGGGGGTTTGATATACATAACCCTGTATTCGGAATAAGTGCAGGGTTAATAGCGCTGTTTTTAATTGCCGTATTAGTATCTGATGCCGAAGTTGCTAAAACGACGCTAGATGGTATTAAAACCGATATTATTAATAATTTTGACGGCCTGTTTATGTGGGCTGCTAACTTCTTTGTTATTTTTTGTTTAGTTTTAATTTTTTCGCCTTACGGCAATATCCGTTTAGGCGGCGACGATGCTAAACCATCTCACTCTCGTATTTCTTGGCTGGCAATGTTATTTGCAGCAGGTATGGGTATTGGCTTAATGTTTTGGGGAGTTGCTGAACCGGTGGCTTATTACACCGGCTGGTATGAAACACCGCTTAATGTGGCTGCCAACACCCCAGAAGCAGCAAAGCTTGCAATGGGCGCAACTATGTACCACTGGGGTCTTCATCCTTGGGCCATTTATGCGGTTGTCGCGCTTTCTTTAGCGTTTTTCACATACAATAAAGGCTTACCGCTTTCTATACGCTCAATTTTTTACCCTATTTTAGGTGATAAAGCATGGGGCTGGCCGGGGCATATAATCGATATTTTAGCTGTGCTTGCGACCTTATTTGGTTTGGCAACATCTTTAGGATTAGGTGCTCAACAAGCTTCAGCGGGTATTAACCACGTATTTGGCCTTGAAGGTGGCGTAGGTTCACAAATTCTGGTTATTACAGGGGTGACGTTATTAGCCATTGTCTCAGTTATTCGAGGCATTGATGGTGGCGTTAAGCTACTAAGTAACGTCAATATGCTTATTGCTTTAGTGCTACTGGTATTTGTATGTTTAGTTGGTTTTGCTGTATCTATGGGTAATATACCAAACACAGTAATGGGCTATGTAGAAAACATTATTCCGTTAAGTAACCCACATGGTCGTGAAGATGAAACATGGATGCATGGATGGACAGTATTTTATTGGGCTTGGTGGATTTCGTGGTCACCGTTTGTAGGTATGTTTATTGCCCGTGTTTCACGTGGTCGTACAATTCGTGAGTTTTTAACCGCTGTACTACTTATTCCTACAACAGTCACTATCTTATGGATGTCTATTTATGGCGGCATCGCAATTGACCAAGTAGTTAATGGAATTGGTGCCCTAGGAACTGACGGTTTAACAAGTGTGCCTATGGCGATGTTCCAAATGCTTGATGAAATGCCAATGGCGAACGTTTTATCTTTCATTGCTATTGTTTTAGTGCTGGTATTCTTTATTACTTCTTCTGATTCAGGGTCACTTGTAATCGATTCAATCACAGCAGGTGGTAAGATTGATGCGCCGGTACCACAGCGTATTTTTTGGGCGTCTGTTGAGGGTGCTATCGCTGCTGCATTACTTTGGATTGGTGGCACTCAAGCGATTGAAGCACTGCAAGCGGGGGCTATATCAACCGGTCTGCCATTTACCATTGTATTGTTATTGATGTGTGTAAGCTTAATTTTAGGTTTACGAACTGAGCCTCGCCCAGTTAAATAACACATTCCAT